>NZ_JBQSYV010000003.1:0-259553 GCF_052379685.1 Halomonas sp. 111 | reverse complement strand
GTCGAAAGCAGGCAGTCAGCCGCTATTCACTGCAGCATCAAAAACCACAATTAACCCACTCAACACGCCACAAGGACCAAATCTAATTAGCCCTAACGCTAGCAGATTGCACGCCCTCACGTCACTAGAAATTAGCCTTACATACCATCACTTTTACTCGCCTTCATTTCCTTGCAACAAAAAGGGTAAGCTGAACAGCAACACCGCTCCTGAGTACGCACTCGATGACTTCACACTGGATACTAGGCCCAGGCGCCATCGGCCGCCTACTGGCTCATTCACTTTCCCCGCTAGCTGACGTCACCTTAGTCGGTCGCCGCGCGCTACCTGAGCAACAAACAATAACCCCCCCTGAAGGTAAGCTGCGTAGCCAGCACTTAAACGTGATAACCACCTCACAACTAGTAGCCAATGCGCCAGCGCCGCCTGCTTTTGTACATATCACCACCAAGGCGATGGCTGCTGAAGCGGCATTGGAAAGCGTGGCAGGCGTTATTCCCGCAACTACCCCGCTGGTGTTGTGGCAAAACGGTTTTTTGGCTCAGCCGAGGTTGACTGAACGTTGGCCGGGGCCGGTGTTGTGTGCGACTACGACGGAAGGCGCTTATTTAACCGGTGATGATGGCGTGTTTCATGCGGGGCGTGGGCATACGTTTGTGGGGGATCTGGAGAATCGCCACGGCGCGTTGGCACAGCAGTTAGCGCATCAGCTTAGCCAAGCGGGGCTTGCGGCCACGGCGGTGGATGATATTCGTAGCCGCCTGTGGCAGAAGCTGGCGGTGAATGCGGCGATTAATCCATTGGTGGCGTTAAATGGGATTCGTAATGGCGAGTTGCGTGGCGCCGCTTACGCAGGCCGCGTTGAGGCGGTTGTTGAGGAAGTGGCGGCTATTATGTTGGCCGAAGGTATTCAAGCGCCCGATGGTGGTAGCGGTTTGGAGGCGTGGTTGGCGTTGGTGTGGAATGTTATTGAGAAGACGGCGAATAACAAGGCATCGATGTTGCAGGATGTAGAGGGTAAGCGGCTTACCGAGCGTGGAGCGATTTTGGGGCCGTTGATTGAGAGTGGCGAACGGCATGGGATGGGTTGTGAAGTGTTGCTCGGGCTGGATGGTGAGTTGGCGGTGTTGGAGGCGGGGTTTTAGGCTTGCTCAGGCTTGGGGCGGCTGCGCCGCCCTTTCGCGCCGGGCCGCCGCTGCGGGTGCCGCGTTTCTCGCTGCGCTCGCTACTTGTTACCGCGCGCTACAAGTTTGAAATTTCACATATTTCAGATTTTGTAGTTGATTGAGCGTGCCGAGCGGCGTGGGATAGATTGTGAAGTATTGCAGAGGCTGGATGGTGAGTTGGCGGTGTTGGAGGCGAGTTTTTAGCCACTTCGAGTTGGGGCGGCTGCGCCGCCCTTTCGCGCCGGGCCGCCGCTGCGGGTGCCGCGTTTCTCGCTGCGCTCGCTACTTGTTACCGCGCGCTACACGTTTGAGATTTCGCATATTTCAGGTTTTGTAGCGCGGTGTAAGCGTTAGCGCACCCGCGAAGGGTGCGGCTATTCGTATGAGGCGGTTTAGGTGACCGGGATCATCACCACATCGCGGAACACGGGGCGCTCGGTTAGCTGCTGATACCAGCGTTCCAGGTGGGGGCGTGGTTGCCAGGTGAGGCCGATGTTCCATAGGTTATAAACGAAGGGCGCAACGGCAATGTCGCCCAGGCCAAACGCTTCGCCTGAGAACCATGCCTGGTTGGCGAGTGCGTTATCCAGCAGTTCAAACAGCTTTTCGCAGGCTTGCATGCCTGCTTCAATGGCGGCGTTATCGCGCTGCGCTTCGGGCGTTCTCACATAGCCCATTAAAATTACCCGGTGCGCAGGGGAAAGCGTGCTGTTGGCCCAGTCCATCCATTTTTCTGCCTGGGCGCGCTGGGCAGGCTGCTCAATCCACAAATTGCCTTGACCATACTGCGCGGCCAGGTAGCGGATGATGGTGTTGGATTCCCACAATAGGCAGTCGGTGGCGTCGTCCTTGAGTAACGGCACCAACCCATTAGGATTCATGGCCTGGTATTCGGGCGTGTTGTTGACCCCGAACTGGAGCCCCGCTTGAATTTGTTCAAACGGTACTTCCAGCTCGTTAAGCACCCAGCGCACTTTTTTAACATTGGTAGAGTTATCGCGACCCCAAAGCGTAATCATAACGTTCCTTATTGGTTGGTTTTTTTAAGAGTTTACCTGATCACGCCATGAGATAAAGGTAGCTTGGGTGCGGGGGCGGCTTCACCCTTCACCCTTCACCCTTCACCCTTCACCCTCTTTATCCTGATAGAACTGTATCAGGCTTGAGAAGTCGAGCTGGCCGTTGCCGTTTGCCTTGTGCTGAGTAAACAGCGTGCGGGCGGCGGAACCCATCGGCACGGGGGAGGCGCTTTGCTGGCTGATATCCATGGCAAGGCCCAAGTCTTTCATCATCAGGTCCACCAGGAACCCGCCCTGATACGCGTTGGCAGCGGGTACGTTCTCCATTACGCCTGGATAGGGGTTGTAAACATTGAGCACCCAGTTGCCGCCGGAGCTTTTTCGCATAATGTCAGAAAGCACCGCAGGGTCGAGGCCATTTTTGACACCCATGTTGATCGCTTCGCAGGTACCCGCCATCAACACCGAAAGCAGCATGTTGTTACACGCCTTGGCCACTTGCCCTGCCCCATGGTCGCCCGCGTGGAAAATGTTTCTGCCCATTACGCCTAGCACAGGCGTCACTTTTTCAAACTGGGCCTTTGACCCGCCGACAATAAACGTCAGCGTACCCGCCAGCGCACCGCTAACCCCACCCGATACCGGAGCATCGACAAAGTCGATCCCGCGCTGTTCGCCAATGGCCGCGACGCTGCGCGCCGTGTCGGCATCAATGGTGGAGCAGTCAATCACCAAAGCGCCTGGTTTGATCACCTCGAACAACGCCTCATCGCCATCAACGTAAAGCGCCTTCACGTGCTTGCCCGCAGGCAACATGGAGATAACAAAGTCAGCCTCGGCGGCGGCTTCACGTGCCGAGCCTGCCACTTCACAGCCGTGATCTTTAGCGGCTTCCAGCGCTTGTTCAGAAAGGTCATACGCACGCACGATATAACCCTCTTTCGCCAGGTTAGCCGCCATCGGGCCGCCCATATTGCCTAAACCAATAAATGCCACAGTAGCCATAAAGATTGTCCTTGTTGTTAATAACAAACGGTTAATAAAAAGCAGCTAATAACAAACGGCGAGTAACGAGCTACTGGTAATAACCGTTGATCATGAAATGTTGGCAGTGTCCGTTTTAGCACCCCGGCGGTACGGCTTATTTACTTCAGGTCCGCGAGTGGGCTATCGGGCCACGGCGATGCTAACAGCGCATCCATAAAGTGATCTTCCACTTCCCCTACCGCTGAATACGTCCAGCCTGGCAAGCCATCTTTATCCACCAGTAATGCGCGTACGCCTTCTGGAAACTCCCGGTGGCGACAGCACTGCACAGAAAGCGCCAGCTCTGCCTGGAACACCTCGGCAAGCGACATGTGCTTGGCACGCGTTAGCTGCTCATGGATAAGCCGAATGGAGACCGGACTACCATGCGCCAGCGTCTTTTGTGCTTTGCTGAACCATTTATCCTCACTTTCTACCGCCAGTACGGCGGCCACCCTTTGCTCGACGGTATCGTGGTCCATCAGCTCGCGAATTAATGGCGCGAAGTGTCGTATGGGTGTTTCCAGCGCAGCAAACTCTGCTTTAGAGGCTTGTTCAAGCTCGCGCAGCGCTTGATTGACCACGCCGTGGGCATCGGTCTTTTCACCGCTTCCCCAAGTGGCACTGGTCAGTTGCTGAAGTAATTCTTCCCGGCGATGGCTGGCAATGCCACGGTCGGCAAGGCCCAGGTAAAGGGCATCTGATGCATTGATCTGCGCGCCGGTCATGGCCAGAAAACGCCCCATGCCGTTCGGCAGGCGGTTTAAAAACCAGCTGGCGCCCACATCCGGATAAAGGCCAATCGTCACTTCCGGCATGGCCAGCCGGGAGGTTTCAGTCACCACACGGTGGCTACTGGCACTGAGCAGGCCCATACCGCCGCCCATTACAATGCCGCTGCCCCAGCAAATAATCGGTTTGCGGTAAGTGTGTAGCCGATAATCCAGGCGGTACTCTCTTTCAAAAAAGCGCTCGGGAAAGCTCGGGTCAGCTTCCCCGTTAATCGCTTTATACAGCGTGACTACATCACCACCGGCGCAAAAGGCTTTTTCACCAGCGCTATCCAGCAGTATGGCGACAACCCGCTCGTCCGCCTCCCAGGCATCCAGCTGCGGCAGAATGGCGTCGATCATGTCCAGCGTTAACGCGTTGAGCGAACGCTCAGCGTTAAGCTTGATTTCAACCACCGTGTGGCCGTCCTGGGTGGCGTGTTCGGTAAACAGTACGCTACTCATTCAGCATCCTTACGTATCGGCTCGAATGGCAACCGCGATCATGTCGGCAACCCTGTTTTTTACAGCTCAGCGGCACCTTCGGCGAGTACCCGGCGCGAAATGATCAGGCGCATGATTTCATTGGTGCCTTCCAGAATGCGGTGTACGCGGGTATCGCGCACATAGCGTTCCATGGGGTACTCCTTAATGTAGCCATTGCCGCCATAAAGCTGTAGCGCCTCATCGCATACTTTAAAGCCTACATCGGTGGCAAAGCGCTTGGCCATGGCGCAGTAGGTGGTAGCGTCAGCATGACCGGCATCCAGCTTGGCAGCGGCCATTCTCACCAATTGGCGGGCGGCGACCAGCTCGGTGACCATATCCGCCAGGCGAAATTGTAACGCTTGAAAATCCGCTAACCGCTTGCCGAACTGCTGGCGTTCCAGCAGGTAATCACGCGCTTTATTGAGCGCCTGCTGGGCGGTGCCAATAGAACAGGTGGCGATATTAATTCGCCCGCCGTCCAGCCCTTTCATGGCAATTTTAAAGCCGTCGCCTTCGTTACCCAGCAGATTATTCGCAGGCACGCGCACGTCTTCAAAGGTAATCATTCGGGTAGGCTGGCTGTTCCAACCCATCTTGTCTTCCTTGCGCCCATAGCTGATGCCTTCAGCCTTGGCATCTACTGCAAATGCCGAGACCCCACCCGCGCCTTCGCTACCGGTACGTGCCATCACTACCAGAAAATCGGTGCTGCCCGCGCCGGAAATAAATATTTTGCTGCCGTTGAGCACATACGCATCGCCCTCACGCCTGGCCGAGGTTTTAAGCGAGGCCGCATCGGAGCCCGCATTGGGCTCTGTTAAACAGTACGACCCCAGAAGCTCACCGGTTGCAAGCTTTGCGCCCCACTGCTTAACGGCCTCTGGCTGGCCGAAGTCCGCGAGCATCCAGGTCACCATGTTATGAATGGTGAGATACGCCGTGGTGGAGGTACAGCCCATTGAAAGCTGCTCGAAGATAATGCTGGCATCCAGCCGTGAGAGACCAAGCCCTCCGACGCTTTCCGGCGCGTAAAGCGAACAGAAGCCCAGCTCACCGGCCTTACGGATAACGTCTACGGGAAAAATAGCTTCGGCGTCCCATTGTGCAGCATGGGGCTCAAGCTCATTTTGGGCGAAGGCTCGCGCCATATCGGCAAAGGCTACCTGGTCTTCACTCAACTCAAAGTTCATGGCAATGCTCCGCTGAAAAGCCTTTGTCACCCCTCGC
Source organism: Halomonas sp. 111 (assembly GCF_052379685.1). NCBI lineage: Bacteria > Pseudomonadati > Pseudomonadota > Gammaproteobacteria > Oceanospirillales > Halomonadaceae > Halomonas > Halomonas sp. 111. The sequence continues at coordinate 253,856 of NZ_JBQSYV010000003.1, read as the reverse complement.
TGCCACGCATTACCCAATGGCGCCAGCATCGGCTGATCAAATTGATTGGCTAACGTATACGTCAACTTATCGCCTAAATTATCGCTGTGCAACTGCTCTGCTAGCGTTAACCCTACAGTAGAGGCTTTACGTTAACGTAAACTTGTTTTAGCCTCAGGGTCAGCGCTTCGTAAAAGCAAACCTTTAAAAAAAGAGAACGACGATGAGCAAAACCTACTCGATCAGCGACTTGGCCAACGAGTTTGATATCACCACGCGCAGCATTCGCTTTTATGAAGATCAGGAGCTGCTTTACCCAGCACGGCGGGGCCAAACGCGTATTTACAGCAGCCAGGATCGCGTACGGCTTAAATTGACCTTACGAGGTAAACGGTTAGGGCTTTCACTGGCGGAGATTCGTGAGCTGTTTGAGCTGTGGGATGAAACCCGCACAGGGAGTGAAAAGCAGCTTTTACTGATGCTGAACAAAATCAGCGAACGACGGGCCGCTCTTGAGCAACAAATGAAAGATATCGCCATGATGCAGCTGGAGCTTGAGAACGCCGAAATTCGCTGCCGCCAAGCGTTAGATGAGCTTCATGACAAAGAGGCGTTTGACGAAAAACACACCGAAGCGCCCTCGCCCACCTCCTGACGTTTCATAAACTCTGCCCCGTCGTACCAGACTGGCTCATCATACAAACGCTAGCGGCGCCTTATTACCTACTCAACAACTATTTTCAATAAACGATTTCTAATCAACAATTTCTAATAAACAGGTGATTGACCATGCACTCTCTCTACTCAGAACTGAATTTCGGTCTTGATGACGAAATGAACATGCTGCGCGAGCAGGTCAATGCCTTCGCCGCCAACGAAATTGCCCCGCGTGCCGCGGAAATCGACCGTAACAATGAATTCCCCAACGACTTATGGAAGAAGTTTGGCGACATGGGCCTTTTAGGCATCACCGTGTCTGAAGAGGATGGCGGCAGCGGTATGGGCTACCTTGCCCACTGTATCGCCATGGAAGAAATCTCCCGGGCTAGCGCCTCTGTCGCGCTGTCTTACGGCGCGCACTCCAATCTGTGCGTGAACCAGATCAAGCGCAACGCCTCCGCCGAACAGAAGGCCAAGTATCTGCCCAAATTGATCAGCGGCGAGCACGTAGGCGCGCTTGCCATGTCCGAACCCGGTGCAGGTTCCGATGTGGTTTCCATGCAGCTGCGGGCTAAAAAAGTCGGCGATAACTACATTTTAAACGGCAACAAAATGTGGATCACCAACGGCCCCGATGCCGATGTGCTGGTGGTCTACGCCAAGACGGATCCAGACGCTGGGTCCAAAGGTATTACCACTTTCTTGATCGAAAAAGGCATGCCGGGATTCTCCACGGCGCAGAAGCTCGACAAGCTGGGCATGCGCGGCTCCAACACCTGCGAGCTGGTGTTTCAGGATTGCGAGGTTCCCGCTGAAAACGTGCTGGGCGAAGAAGGCAAAGGTGTGCGCGTATTGATGAGCGGGCTGGACTACGAGCGCACCGTGCTGGCCGCAGGGCCGGTCGGCATCATGCAGGCCGCCATGGATGTCGTGATGCCGTATATTCATGAGCGCAAACAGTTTAATCAGTCGATCGGTGAGTTCCAGCTGGTGCAGGGCAAAGTCGCGGATATGTACACCACGCTGAACGCCTGCCGCGCCTACCTGTATGCCGTCGCGGCCGCGTGTGATCGCGACCAGACCTCGCGCAAGGATGCCGCTGGCGTCATTCTCTACTGTGCCGAGAAAGCCACCCAGGTAGCGCTGGATTCCATTCAGCTGTTGGGCGGTAACGGCTATATCAACGAATACCCCACCGGGCGCCTGCTGCGGGACGCGAAGCTGTATGAAATCGGCGCGGGCACCAGTGAAATTCGGCGGATGTTGATTGGCCGCGAACTCTTCACCGAAAGCCAGTAGAGGCGCACCATGAGCATTCTCAGCACTCAGATTAATCCGCGTAGCGAGCTCTTTCAGACCAATGAGCAGTCGATGCGCGGCGTGGTTACCCAGCTGCATGAACTCACCGCTGCCGTTGCCCAGGGTGGCGGCGTTAAATCTCGTGAGCGTCATGAGAGCCGTGGCAAGCTGTTTGTGCGTGACCGCATCGATCACTTGATCGACGAAGGCTCGCCCTTTCTAGAATTTTCAGCGCTTGCCGCTCACAAGGTGTATGAAAGCGACGTACCGGCCGCCGGTGTGGTGACCGGCATTGGGCGCGTATCAGGCGTTGAATGCGTGATTGTGGCCAACGATGCCACGGTAAAAGGCGGCACCTACTTTCCGCTGACGGTCAAAAAACATATTCGCGCCCAGGAAATCGCCCGTAAGCATCGCCTGCCGTGTCTTTATCTGGTCGATTCCGGCGGTGCCTTTCTACCCCGTCAGGATGAAGTCTTCCCTGACCGCGACCACTTCGGGCGCATTTTCTATAACCAGGCCACCCTGTCGGCCGAAGGCATTCCGCAAATTGCCGTGGTGATGGGTTCCTGCACGGCGGGCGGCGCGTATGTGCCCGCCATGGCCGATGAATCGATCATCGTTAAAGAGCAAGGCACCATCTTTCTGGGTGGCCCGCCGCTGGTTAAAGCAGCCACCGGTGAAAGCATCAGCGCCGAGGCGTTGGGCGGTGCGGACGTGCATGCCAAAGTCAGCGGCGTGGCCGACCATTATGCCGAAAACGATATGCATGCCCTGCAGCTTGCCCGCGCCTGTGTCTCGCGCCTGAACTGGCAAAAGCGCGGCAAGCTTGCCATGCAGGCGCCCGAGCCGCCCAAGCTCGACCCGTTGGAGCTTTACGGCATTGTGGGCACCGACCTTAAAAAGCCCTTTGATGTTCGCGAAGTTATCGGGCGCATCGTCGACGGCTCTGATTTTGATGAATTCAAACGCTACTACGGCGACACCTTAGTCACCGGATTTGCGCATATCCATGGCCACCCGGTGGGTATTGTGGCCAATAACGGCGTGCTGTTTTCAGAGAGTGCCGTCAAAGGCGCCCACTTTATTGAGCTGTGCGCCCAGCGCAAGATTCCGTTGATTTTCCTGCAGAACATCACCGGCTTTATGGTGGGTTCCAGGTACGAGCACGAAGGTATCGCCAAGCATGGCGCCAAGCTGGTCACCGCCGTGGCGTGCGCGAAGGTGCCCAAGTTTACCGTGCTGATTGGCGGAAGCTTCGGGGCGGGCAACTACGGTATGTGCGGCCGCGCTTATGACCCTAACCTGCTATTCATGTGGCCCAATGCGCGTATTTCCGTGATGGGTGGCGAGCAGGCCGCTGGTGTACTGGCCCAGGTTAAGCGCGAGCAGTATGAGCGCGAAGGCAGCGAATGGACTGCCGATGACGAAGAGGCGTTCAAGCAGCCAACCCGCGAACAGTATGAGCACCAGGGCCACCCTTACTACGCCAGTGCCCGGCTCTGGGATGACGGCGTGATCGACCCGCTGCAAACCCGCGATGTGCTGGGCTTAGCGCTGGCCGCGGCCATGAATGCTGAGATTGAAGAGACACGCTTCGGCGTGTTCCGGATGTAAGGGGCCTATCATGACGAATTCAACGTTAACCATGGATGCAGGTGTTGCCCGCTTAATCCTTAATCGCCCGGACGTTCACAACGCCTTTGATGACCAGCTAATTGCCGAACTGAACGCACACCTCGACAAGCTTCAGCCGCTGATTAAAAGCGGTGAGGTACGCGTGGTGGTGCTGGGCTCTGAAGGCAACAGTTTCTCAGCGGGCGCGGATTTAAACTGGATGAAGCGCATGGTCGATTACGATATTGACGACAATCTGGCCGATTCGCGCAAACTCGCCGCCCTAATGCACAGCCTGGATACGCTGCCCTGCCCCACGCTGTGCCGGGTTCAAGGTGCAGCCTTTGGCGGCGCCGTAGGTTTGGCCGCCTGCTGCGATATCGTTATTGCTTCCGATAAAGCCAGGTTCTGCCTTTCAGAAGTCAAGATTGGCCTCTCGCCTGCAGTTATCAGCCCCTATGTACAGCGTGCACTCGGCGCACGCCAGATGCGCCGCTACGCGTTAAGCGCCGAAGTCATCGACGCGCCCACCGCGCTCAGCCTGGGCCTGGCCCATCAGGTCGTTGAACACAGCGCACTGGATAGCGCGGTAGATGCCATGCTGGAAACGTTGCTCGCTGGTTCACCGCAGGCACAGCAGGCTACCAAAAAGCTGCTCCAAACGGTCAGCCAGTCGCCTGATTCTGACGCCACGCGCGAACAAACCTGCCAGGTAATCGCCAAACTGCGGGTTAGCCAGGAAGGCCAGGAAGGTCTGGCTGGATTTTTTGAAAAGCGTCGCCCCGCTTGGGCTGAAACGCCTCTATCCGGCAATGCCAAGGAGCGCCGCTCATGAGCCATCTAACGTCGTCTGAATCTAACCTGCGTACCACGCCTTTTGACACGCTGCTGATCGCCAACCGGGGTGAAATTGCCTGTCGGGTAATGCGCACCGCACGCCGCATGGGGCTTAAAACCGTTGCCGTGTATTCCGATGCCGACGCCAACGCCCGCCACGTGCGCGAAGCCGATGAAGCCATTCGTATTGGCCCCGCCGCTGCGCGCGAAAGCTATTTGAATATCGAGGCGGTGATTGACGCCGCCAAGCGCACCGGCAGTGGTGCCATTCACCCTGGCTACGGCTTTCTTTCAGAAAACGGCGCCTTTGTAAAAGCGCTCGAAGAAGCGGGTATTACTTTTATCGGGCCACCCGCGTCAGCCATTGCCGCCATGGGGGATAAATCGGCCGCCAAAGCGCGCATGGCTAATGCGGATGTGCCGCTGGTGCCAGGCTACCACGGCGATAACCAGGATGATGACCTCCTCCGGGCCGAGGCCGACAACATCGGTTACCCGGTCATGCTCAAAGCCAGCGCCGGCGGTGGTGGTAAAGGCATGCGCGTGGTCGAAAACAGCGAGGCCTTCCAGGCGGCGCTGGAAGGCTGTCGCCGCGAGTCTAAAGCCGCCTTCGGCGATGATCGCATGTTGATAGAAAAATACCTGGTGCAGCCACGTCATGTGGAAGTACAGGTATTTTGTGATCGCCATGGCCACGGCGTGTACCTGTTCGAGCGCGACTGCAGCGTTCAGCGCCGCCACCAAAAAGTCCTCGAAGAAGCCCCCGCCCCTGGCATGACGCCGGAACTACGCGCAGCGATGGGTAATGCTGCTGTGCGCGCCGCTCAGGAAATTGGCTACGTGGGCGCGGGCACGGTTGAGTTTCTATTGGATGCTTCGCCAGGCCAAGGCGAGGCGTTTTACTTTATGGAGATGAACACCCGCCTGCAGGTCGAGCACCCGGTGACCGAAATGATCACCGGCCAGGACCTGGTCGAATGGCAGTTGCGGGTGGCACTGGGTGAATCGCTGCCTAGCACACAGGAAGATTTAACGATCACCGGGCATAGCTTTGAAGCACGCCTTTATGCCGAAGATCCTGACCAGGACTTTTTACCCGCTACGGGCACGCTTACTCGCTTTGCACTCGATTTAGCGGGCACCGACCTGAAGGCTGAGCAGGTGCGTCTGGATAGCGGTGTGGAAAGCGGTGATACGGTTTCCATGCACTACGACCCCATGCTTGCCAAGCTGATTGTGCATGGCAGTGACCGGGACGCCGCCCTGGCTACGCTTAACCGTGCGCTAGCGGCCCTCGACATACAGGGCGTGGTCACCAACCGGGCTTTTTTGCAGCGCCTAGCGACTCACCCCGCGTTTAAGAACGTAGAGCTGGATACGCGGTTTATCGAGCGCCACGAGGCCACCCTGTTTGCCGCGCATCACTATCAGCCTGAAGAGTATGCCAGCGCCGCGTTACTGACGTTACATCAGCTGGCCCAGGAGTGCGAAAGCAGCTCCCCCTGGGATCGTCATGATGGATTTCGGCTTAACGCGCCGCGCACGGTGCGTATTGCCTTGCATGATCCCAAGCATTCTCAGGCATTGGAGGACGCAAGCCCTCTGGTGGTTGTAGAAGGCAAACGACACCCGGGTGACTCAGAGTGGCACCTAACCATTAATGGCCACGCCGTTAATGGGCAAACCTTTAGCGCCAGCCTTCAACCGCTTACCGGCAATGCCGTGGCGATTACTCTTAACGGACACCGCCGCCGCCTGCAGGCCCAGCGCGATGGCAATGTGTTAATCATGGTCGACCCGCAGGGCGAAACCCGCCTTTATTGGCAGCGCATCGATGCGATTGATCACGGCCAGCATGAAGTGCAGGCAAGCTTTACCGCCCCCATGCATGGCACGGTGGTGGCGCTATTGGTTGAAGCCGGTACGAGCGTTGAAAAAGGCATCCCCCTGATGGTCATGGAAGCCATGAAGATGGAACACACCATGACCGCGCCGACTAACGGCCGCGTGGAAGGTTTCCGCTTTCAGGCAGGCGATACCGTTAGCCAGGGCGATGTATTACTCGATTTCGCCCCTGGCGAATAAGGAGCTTTACCATGGCACTGCGCCCATCCAGCCTACCCCAGCGCGTACGCCTGTTCGAAATGGCCCCCCGAGACGGCCTGCAAAACGAGCCGGGGGCCATGGTGCCTACCGCAACTAAAATCGAGCTGATTGAGCGGCTTGCCAATGCCGGTATCCGCCATATTGAAGCGGCAAGCTTTGTATCGCCCAAATGGGTGCCGCAAATGGGCGATGCGGCCGAGGTCATGCACGGCATTAAGCGCACTCCCGGCGTGGTTTACTCGGCCCTTACCCCTAATCTCAAGGGGCTTGAAAATGCGTTGGCCGCAGGTGTTGATGAAGTCGCGGTATTTGGCGCGGCGTCTGAGGCGTTTTCGCAGAAGAACATCAACTGCTCGATTGCTGAATCCCTAGAGCGCTTCGAGCCTGTACTCAAGCGTGCCCAGGAAGCCAATGTGCATGTGCGTGGCTACGTGTCCTGCGTACTGGGCTGCCCTTATGAAGGCGATATTCCTGCTGAGAAAGTCGCTCAGGTAGCCAAGGCCCTTTATGACATGGGCTGCTATGAAATTTCCCTCGGCGACACCATCGGGGTGGGTACGCCGCTGGCGGCCAAACGAATGATTGAAGCCGTATCCGCGCAGGTGCCGATCGATCAGCTGGCGGCACATTTTCACGACACCTACGGTATGGCTATTGCCAACCTTTACGCGGTGATGGAAGAAGGCATTAGCGTGATTGATGCCTCGACCGGCGGTTTGGGCGGATGCCCTTATGCCAAAGGTGCCTCCGGCAACGTCGCCACCGAAGACGTGCTCTACCTGCTGGAAGGTTTAGGCATTGAAACGGGGATTGATTTGCAGGCCGTGCTGGATACCGGCAACTGGATTACCCAAGCCCTGGGCCGCAAGCCGACCTCAAACGTTGCCCTGGCCAGAGGCGGACACTCAACCTAACGCCAATCAGCGCGGCCTGTTCGATCAGACAATAAAAAATACGGAGAGACATCATGGCGCTACATGACCCCAGCCTATCTACCCAAGCCCTGCCCAGCTATGCCAGCAGTACCGCTGACAAACCGCTGATTGGCATGACTATCGGCGATAAATTTGACCAAATCGCCGCGCAATATCCCGATAACGACGCTCTGATTGTGCTGCACCAGAACATTCATTGGCGATATCGCGAGCTTCACGAAGAGGTGAACCGCTGCGCCCGCGCGTTGCTTGCCATTGGCGTGAAGTGTGGTGATCGGGTCGGTATGTGGGCGCCTAACTGCAGCGAGTGGACATTAACCCAGTTCGCTACCGCCAAAATCGGTGCCATTTTAGTCAACATCAACCCGGCCTACCGCACCCATGAGCTTGAGTACGCGCTCAACCAGTCCGGCGCGCGTTTTTTGGTCAGCGCGGATAGCTTTAAAAACTCTAATTATCGCGACATGCTCTATGAGCTGGCGCCGGAGCTTAAAACCAGTACGGAAGGCGCGCTTAAATCGCTAAAGCTGCCCCAGCTTGAGTGCGTGATTGACTTAAGCGCCGAAAAGCATCCCGGCATGTGGCGCTGGTCAGATTTGATGCTAGAGTCGGCCAAGGTTAGCCAAACCGACGTCAACGACCTGCAAAGCACGCTTCAGTTTGATGACCCGATTAATATTCAATACACCTCGGGCACCACCGGCTTTCCTAAAGGCGCCACGCTTTCTCACCACAATATTCTTAATAACGGCTTTTTTGTGGCTGAAAGCATGGGCTTTACCAGCGAAGATCGTCTGGTCATCCCGGTGCCGCTTTATCACTGCTTTGGCATGGTCATGGGCAATCTGGGCTGTATGACCCATGGCGCGGCGATGATTTATCCCGATGAAGGCTTTGACCCCGGTAAAGTACTCAAAGCCGTACACGAGCAAAAAGCCACTGCGCTTTATGGCGTGCCCACCATGTTTATCGCCGAGCTGGACCACCCCGAGTTTGCCAACACCAACCTCTCTTCACTGCGTACCGGCATCATGGCAGGCTCGATTTGCCCGGCCGAAATCATGAAACAAGTCATCAACAAGATGAACATGAAGGGCGTACAGATCGCCTACGGAATGACGGAAACCAGCCCGGTCTCTACCCAAACGGGTGCGAATGACACTATTGAAAAGCGGGTTTCCACCGTGGGCCGTACCCAGCCACACCTGGAAAGCAAAATCGTTGATCCCGGCAATGGTGCCATCTTACCTCGCGGTGAAATCGGCGAGCTGTGTACCCGGGGCTATAGCGTCATGCTTAAATACTGGAACAACGAGCAAGCTACGCGTGAGGCCATCGACGAATCCGGTTGGATGCATACCGGCGACCTGGCCACCATGGATGAAGAGGGTTATATCCAGATCGTAGGGCGCATTAAAGACATGGTGATTCGCGGGGGCGAGAACGTCTACCCCAAAGAAATCGAAGAGTTTCTGTATACCCACCCAGCGATTTCCGATGTGCAGGTCACCGGCGTGCCCGACAAAAAGTATGGTGAGGAGCTGGTTGCCTGGGTAAAACTCAACACCACGGCGGGAGAGATTAGCGGTGAAGATCTGCGTGAGTTCTGTAAAGGCAAGATCACCCACTTCAAGATCCCCCGCTACTTTAAATTCGTCGATGAATTTCCCATGACCGTGACGGGCAAAATCCAGAAATTCAAAATGCGCGAAATCTCGATTCAGGAATTGGGGTTGGGCGACGAGTCATCATTGTGACAATGTCTTTAGCGGCGCATTATCAGCAAGGGTTACGCGATGCCGAGGTGCTAGCGCAGATTCAACGCTATTACCCTGCGGGGCCTACTCTGCATCAGTTAGCACCGCTGGACCAACTTCATATAGGCGGCGTAACGGCCTCCGCCCGGCTGCTCGCCCTGCTGGACCCAGCCCTTCATCTACGGGTATTGGATATTGGCGCGGGGCTGGGAGGATTAATGCGCCAAGGTTCGGCGTTAGGTTTTCAAATGACCGGCCTGGACATCACCCACCGCTTTAACGCACTTAATAAAACGCTTAGCACACTGGCATCTTCTCAGAGCGCCTCGCTAAATTGGGTAACCGGTGATGCTTGCGCCCTTCCCTTTGCCGATAACAGCTTTGATGCGCTTGTGTTTCAGCACAGCCTGTTGAACATGCCCAACGTTAACGAGGCACTTACCGAGAGCTACCGCGTACTGCGCCCCGGTGGGCAGTTGGTAATGCACGAAGTCGTTAGCGGCCAAAATGCAGAAGCCTTGCGCTACCCTGTTCCCTGGGCGGCAACGCCCGTTCACTCCTGTCTGCTTAGCCATGAAACGCTCATTGAGCAATTAAGCTGCTGTGGTTTTATTGTCGAGCATAACGTTGACTGGAGTGATAGAGCGCTTGAGTGGCGTGAACGCCAGAGAATAAAGGAGCAAACGACCCAGGCATCTGTCTTGTCCCCCCAATGGGTCTTTGGTGAGCGCTTTATGGAAATGGGCAAAAATCTGGTGTTTAACCTCCAAAACCGCGCAATTAATTTGGTAGAAGTTAAAGCCTCTTGCTATGCTGGTTAGGCTTTGTACGAAAACTGCTTGCGCTCGACCATACGGCGTTAAAAATCAGCTCAAAATACTCATTTACTCATGTAAACTCCGTTTTTTCGCTGATTTTTGCCTTGTCTGGCCTTCGCTCAGCGTCTTTTCGTACAAACCCCAAGATAACAATCAAGACCAAGGATGAGGAACATCAATGAAACGCTTGGCTGGGGTACTCCTGTACAGCGTTGTTGGTTCAACCCTACCTTTACTCACCGCTGCCGCCAATGACACGTTGCCGGTGATCGCGTATGCCTCACCCAACAGTGAACTCCTGCAACTGGACAATGGTGTGGTGCTGGAAGGCAGCGACTTAAGCAGCCTGGACACCTACACATCAGGCTTTCGAGTAACCGCTGGTTTTAGCCCTTGGCAACTCCCTCAATTGGACCTTGGCGCTGAAATCGCCTACCGCGAAAGCGAAGAAGTTCCGATTGCCTCCAGCATGTCACCAATGATTATGGATACGCTTAGTTTAGGCGGTGCCATTGTAGCGGGCGTACGTATGGGCGCTTTTAGCATGTACGCTAAATCTGGCCTGACCGAGTGGCGCGGCGACACCCATGAGCTTCAGGGTGCAGACGAAGGCGGCACCGCCTGGCTTCAAGGCTTTGGCGCCACCATGACGCTTAACCAGATGGTCACGCGCTTGGAATATGAGCGCGTAGATGCGCCGACGCTAAGCCATCTCAATCAACTCAGCGCCTCGCTGCATTTGCCGTTTTAGTCGTTACCTCTCAGTACGTTTGCGTTATTAACCTACCGCTGGTCTTCTACAGGTGCTGTCCAAATCGGCACATCCTCACGTTTGGGTTCTTGCCAGTCCTGCTGCATCGCGCTATTAAGTGACTCCTCCAGTTTCATAAATAGCTCACCATAACGCGGGCTAAAGCTGATGCCGCCTTCGATCTCTTTCCAAGCCTCAAACAGTTCGTCTTCATGGGCTTCTTCAACTTGACTTCTTCGCCAACCAATATATTGTACTAGTACGCTAGTACGGCATTCAACCATTGGTGCGCGCATGTCTATATCCAGTTCTACCGATGATGTTTACCAAACTGAATTGATTAATTTCCTTGTGGCCATTCATAGCTCTGAGGCCATGAATGAAGCACTTGAAAGCCTTCTGACGCCTGCAGAGTACCAGGAAATCAGCAAACGCCTGCAGATTTTTAATTTACTGCGTGATGGCGTACCACACCGCAAAATTGCTGAATTGCTGGGAGTCGGCATTGCGACGGTTTCTCGCGGCTCGCGCGCGCTAGGCACTTCTCACTCATTACTGGATCGCTGAATCATGACTATCCACGCTCAATCAGATGCTGGCCCGCGTCCGTTTACTCTGTCGCGTAAGCCCCACTACGTCACGCTTGCCGCAGACTGTGACTTTTTTGGCCTATTCAAAAAAATAGAGAAGCAGTTCGATACCTGTTACATGCTTGAATCGCTGGGTGAAGACAGCCACATCGCCCGTCATTCAATCATTGGATTTGATCCTGAATATACCATTTACGCGAATGGCCAAACGCTGACCATCGAGGATCGTGCAGGCAAGGCCGAGCACTACCCAAGCGATAATCCTTATGAATTACTGCGCAGCCTGATCCCGCAAAATATTATTTCGCGAAAATATGCCGGTGGGCTAAGCGGCTATTTAGGCTACGATGCGATGCAGTACTTTGAGCCTACGCTTTCTTTAAAAGCCAATGATGACTTCGATACGTTTCGCTTTGGGCTTTATAAAGATGGGCTTATCCTCGATAAGATGACCGGCGAGGTAACCTACTTCTATTACGACCATAGCCGCTCTGATTTCCTGCAAACGCTTATCGACGCTGAGGATATCGAGAGCGACGACCTGAAAATTACCGCGCTTGGCGACACCATGAGCCAAGCAGAACACGCCGCAGCGGTCGCCAAGGTCAAGCAGGATATTATCGACGGCAAGGTATTCCAGTGTGAAGTCGGGTTTAAAAAGCGCTTTCGTATCGAGGGCGATACGGTCGCTCTGTACGACCAGCTGCGCACGATTAACCCTTCTCCTCAGATGTACTACATGAAGTTTGGTGATCAGAAGCTGATCGGTGCAAGTCCCGAGCTTCTCTTCCGCTTGCGCCAGGGTGAAATGGAAACTTTCCCGCTGGCAGGCACCACCACCCGAGGCCAAACGCCCCAGGAAGATACTCAGCTGGCCCGTACCCTGCTTAACGATCCTAAAGAGATTGCCGAGCACAATATGATCGTTGATCTACATCGCAATGATATTGGCCGGGTTGCCCAGTTTGGCACCGTAAAAGTGCGCAGCCTGATGGACATTAAGCGCTTTAGCCATGTTCAGCATATTTCCAGCGAAATCGTCGGCATTATTGCCGAGGGCGAAGACATGTTTAGCGCCTTGGCCAGCAACTTCCCTGCGGGCACGCTTACCGGTGCGCCCAAAATTGAAGCCATGAAAATTATCGATGACCTGGAAAACGATGGCCGGGGCCCTTACGGCGGCGCGGTTGGCCAGTTTTCGTTTAACGGTGACTGCACTTTTGCGATCCCGATTCGCACCGTGTTTGTCAACGGCGAGCGGGCCTATGTGCAGACCTGTGGTGGCAACGTGTTTGATAGTAACGCCGCCGATGAGTATGAAGAAATACGCCGTAAATTTGCCGGCACGCGTAAAGCCTTAGCCCCCTTTATGGATTCGGAGAGCCTGGCATGAAAGTGTTAATCATCGATAACTACGATTCGTTCACCTACAACCTGTACCAATTTATTGGCGAGATTCTCACCACAGAAAAAAACCGTGGCGCGGTGAATAACTTTGAGATCGTGGTAAAGCGTAACGACCAGGTTCAATTTACCGATATTGTGGCAATGGCGCCGGACCGTATTATTATTTCGCCGGGGCCTGGCTCGCCAGACGACCCACGCTACTTCGGCGTCTGCGCAGAGGTCATCAAAGAGCTGGGGAAGACCACACCGCTGTTAGGTGTCTGCCTCGGGATGCAGGGAATTGTTCATGTGTTTGGCGGCCAAGTGGTGAAAGCACCGCTCCCCATGCACGGCAAGATCAGTCCCGTTACGCATACTCAGCAGTCGGTATTTAAAGGCGTGCCGGACCAGCTTGAGGTGATGCGCTACCACTCGCTAATTGCTGATGCAGGCTCGCTACCCGAGTGCCTGGAAGTGACCGCTGCGGTGGGTAGCCTGAAGGCGGCCCACTTTGAACAGCGAGAGCACTGGGAAGCCGCTGGGGAGTTCGAGCTGATGGGCGTCAAGCACCGCGACTATCCGATCCACGGCATTCAGTTTCACCCCGAATCCTTTGCCACCGAAGGGGGTAAAGAGCTGATTGCCAACTTCTTGCTGGCATAATTCATTTTAAAATACGTCACAAAAAAAGCGGGAGGCCGTTTAATGACGTCTCCCGCTTTTTAATGTTGGCGAGTGGTTTAACGCCCCTTACCTTCATCGCCTAATGTAAACGAGGGCGGATCACTGGCTGGAAAGGTGTCATCAACCGTGTCGTCCACCCCTCCTTCCGTCCAATCGCCATTGACGTTATCAGCCGAGTAAACCGTGTAATTTTCAGCCAGTGTCCATTGACCATCACACTCTTTCAGGTCATGCCGTTCGACCCAGATACGGCTTCCCCCTGCCTTGAGTATCTCAACTTTTGTTTCAGCACTGTCATCTGAAACCGTGCCTAGCGCACTACCGTCCTGGGTATAAACGGTGGCATCTTGAAGATTATGCTCTGCCATCATAAGGTCCTCCAATGATATCCAAGTATCAATACCTTAGTTGGCACTTTCACGAAGGGACAAGGTATTTTCAGCAACTTTACCTTATCGCAATTTTTTTGATTCCCAAGTCTCATGAGCTTATTTTGAATGTTTCTTGGCTACCTCATGCAAGCGCTTAAAAAGCCTAGCGTTTCGTTTTGGGGCGCGGCGCTTTTCCTCGCGCGGCTGGTTTACCTGCCCCGGGCTGCCCTTTACCGAAAGACTTACTACTACGCTTGCCTTGGGCTGCAGGCTTGCCCCCTGCTGCGGTTTTTGCGTTAGGGTGAGCTTTGGAAGTACCGGGCTTGCCCTTGGTGTTTGAGCGCGTTTTACTGCCCGCCGCTTTGCCAGCGCTATCGGATTTTGCCCCCGTTCCCGGTTTTCCCTTACGTGGACGTTGCCCAGTAGGTGCCCGAGGCTTGGCTTTCGGCTTAGCCGGTTTCGGAGGCGCTGCACTACCGTCAGCGCTCTCCGTCAGGGCAATGATGGTCTCCACCTCTTTGGGCGTTAAATCACGCCAGTCACCCAGTGCCAATCCCTTCAAAGACACATTCATGATCCGCGTGCGTATTAATTGGGTAACGTCATAACCGAAGTATTCGCACATCCGGCGTATCTGGCGATTTAACCCCTGCACTAGCGTGACAGTAAACACAAAAGTGGACACTTTCTTCACCTGGCACTTCTTGGTGACCTGGCCAAGAATCGGCACACCCTTTTGCATCCCCTCAACAAATTCCTCCGTAATCGGCTTGTTAACCGTTACCTGGTACTCTTTTTCGTGATTGTTGTTGGCACGGAGAATTTTATTAACCAGATCCCCGTTATTGGTTAAAAAGATCAGCCCTTGGGAGTCTTTATCCAGCCGACCAATGGGGAAAATACGTGCCCCATGCTTTACAAACTCAACAATATTGTCCTTTTCACTCGATTCAGTCGTGCTCACAATACCGACAGGCTTATTGAGCGCAATCAGAATAAAGTCCTCTTCCTCCTGGGGCTCAATTTCCTGACCATTCACCTTTACACGATCACCAGCCATTACCTGGTCACCGGTTGTCGCACGACGGCCATTGATCCAGACATTGCCCTGCTCTACATAGCGGTCTGCCTCACGGCGCGAGCAAAGGCCGCTTTCACTAATATACTTATTGATTCGAGTCGATTTTCGTAATGACATAACACGCCGTAAGGCTAAAAGTGGATAAAAGCGCCGCTAGAAAGAGGAGCCAGGCTGTTCTAGAAAGGCGATTTCTTCATCGCTGGACGTTCTCCCCAATAGCATATTGCGATGAGGGTAACGACCAAAGCGGTCAATAATCGCCTTATGACGAACTTCAAAATCAAGGTTGTTTTCAAGCCCAGGCTGGTCGAACAGCACCATTGCCTGGGCATGAATCGTTTTCGATTCACTATGCATATAGGGCATATATAAAAAGCTGCGCTCTTCAGGCGTTAACGCCATGTCGGCACCTGCTGCCACGGCTTCCTGGGCGAGAGCAAGCGCGAGTGCATCAAACGCAAACGCGCGGGCATTATCGCGGTACATATTGCGCGAAAACTGATCAAGCACAATAATTTCGGCCAGACGCCCCTGCGGTGTATCCCGCCATGTATAACATTCGCACTGGGCAACATGGCCGTGCAGCTCTCCAAAACGCGCCATGATAGCGGCGTCCATCTCGGCGTCTTTCTTAAACCACTGCGCCGGGGTTAGTTCATTAAACCAGAACTGCAACACCGCTTGAGCATCCAAATTCATTGCCGCCTCCTGAGAACATACATAAATGCCGCCAGCCGTACTGGCGGTATACGCACTTCTAATGTTGCCGCTAATTAACCCGTATTGCGCAGCCCCGCCGAGATACCTGCCATGGTCACCATTAACGCCCGGGAAAGGTCGCCGCTGATTGCACCATCGGCGTCGCGGTTACGTTGTAAAAGCTCAGCCTGCAACCCGTGCAGCGGGTCAATGTAGGGGTTACGCACGTCAATGGCCTGGCGGATCAGTGGCGTTTTCTCAAGCAACTCATCCTGCTCGAGTATTTCCAGCACCACGTTTTCCAACCGCTCAAAACGCTCGCGAAGCTTTTTGCCCAGGGCTTTTAAGGATGGCTCATCCACTAGCCGGTGCTCATAGTAAGCCGCAATGGCCACATCGGCTTTGGCCAGTAACATTTCCAACATATCCAGATAAGTGCCAAAAAATGGCCATTGATCGCGCATGTCCTGGAGCAGCTCGCGTCCTCCGGGCTCTTCCAGGCGCTGCAGGAACGCTTCGCCACTGCCTAGCCATGCGGGCAGCATTAGGCGAATTTGGGTCCAGGCGAAAATCCACGGAATCGCACGCAGCGTTTCAACGCCACCGTCCTGGCGCCGCTTGGTGGGGCGTGACCCCAGCGGCAACCTACCGAGTGCCCCTTCTGGCGTTACCGCACGGAAGTAAGGCACAAAGTCAGGGTCCTCGCGCACCACGCCCACATAACCGACGTGCGCAATGTGGGCGAGTTTATCCATCTCTTCGCGCCAGCGGGGGTCAGGCGCCGGTGGCGGTAGCAAGGTGGCTTCAAGCACCGCGCAAGCGTAAATCTCCATTGACCGCAGCGCGATATCCGGCTGGCCAAACTTGAAGCGAATCATTTCTCCCTGCTCTGTCACCCGCAAACTGCCGTTTACCGAGCCCGGCGGCTGCGACAAGATCGCTGCGTGAGCGGGGCCGCCCCCACGGCCGACGGTGCCGCCGCGGCCGTGGAACAGGGTCAGGTCAACACCGTGTTTTTCACACACATTCACCAGCGCTTCCTGAGCCCGATACTGCGCCCAAGCCGCCGCCAGTTGCCCGGCATCCTTGGCAGAGTCGGAGTAGCCGATCATGATTTCTTGACGGTCATTAATCAGTGCTCGGTAACCAGGCAGCGACAGGAGCTGTTCGATAACCGCACCCGCGTGATCCAGGTCGTTGAGGGTTTCAAACAGGGGTGCAATGGGCAGCGTGACTTGGCCACCCACCTCTTTCATTAACAGCGCAACGGTCAACACATCTGACGGTTCGCCAGCCATGGAAATAATGTAGGTACCCAGTGCCTCTGAATGCTCCTGGGCGATGACCTTAAAGGTATCCAGCACTTCACGACACTCGGCAGAACACTCCCAACGGCGTGGGATCAGGGGTCGGCTAGACGCCAGCTCTTCCAGTAGGAATGCCTGGCGCTGAGCTTCGTTCCACTCCTGGTAGTGTCCCAGGTCTAATGTGCTGGTGAGTTCTTCGATCACTTGGGCGTGGCGGCTGGCTTCTTGACGTAAATCCAGCTTGGTCAGTGTGACTCCAAACACGGCGACACGGCGCAGCGTATCGAGCAAGGCGCCATTGGCAATGGTGTCCAAACCCACATCGCATAAAGAGCGGTAGCAGGCCAGCAGCGGCGCATAAAGTTGGTCGCGGGTTTCAATAATCGGCCCGCCGTCGTAATTGCGGCCATCCAGCTTCGCCTTGGCCCAGTCCCGGGTTGTTTCCACCTTGGCTAAAAGGCGTTTAAGCAGTTCACGATACGGCTCGGCGACATCGCCCACTTCTGCTTTTAGTGCGCTATTGGCCTTCCACATGGAAAGCTCGGTTTTAAGCTGTTCCAGGTCGCGCAGGTAAAGGTCTGCGGCCATCCAGCGCCCCAGAAGAAGCACTTCACGAGTTACCCGCGAGGTAACATTAGGGTTGCCGTCCCGGTCGCCCCCCATCCATGAAGCATAGCGAATGGGTGCGGCATCCAGCGGAAGGCGCTCACCGGCAGTATCCAGCAGTAAATTATCCAGATCACGATGGAAGTCAGGCACGGCTTGCCATAGCGAGTTCTCGATAACCGCAAACCCCCATTTGGCTTCATCAACCGGGGTTGGCCGCTCATGGCGAATTTCATCGGTATGCCATGCCTGGCTAATCAATTCTTCTAACCGCCCGTGAGCGCGCTTACCGCGCTCTGGATAGTCGCCAGAACCTTCGATGGCGGTTAGGCACTCATCAATTGCGTCGTATTTTTGGATTAGCGTACGGCGAATAACTTCTGTCGGATGGGCAGTAAGCACCAGCTCCACCCGCATATTGGCGAGTGTTTCGACCAGCTTACGCGGTGAATTACCCGCCAGTTGGGCCCGTTCAAGCAGTCCGTTGAGGGTCGGCTGGGTGCCGGGTTTGTAGTCTTCTACACGGCGAAAACGTGCGCGATAGTGCTGCTCGGCAATATTGGCAAGATTCAAGAACTGGTTAAAAGCACGCGTAACAGGTAGCAGGTCACGCTCAGGTAACTGGCGTAAATACTCAATAAGTGCGCGCTGCTGGAGTGAGTCACCTTGACGACCTTGCTTGGCATGCGCTCGGATCGTCTCAATTTTATCTACAAATGCCTGTCCCAGGTCGTCCGCTATGGTGCGTCCCAGGCTATCTCCTAAAATGCGTACGTTATCGCGCAGCGATTCGTGCAGGTCGTGACTCATTGGCAAGGCCTCCTAGCGGGGTCGCGTCATTATTAATGATCAATTTATGCTTTATTCTTGATGTTTAGCCGCCTGCCAGTGAGCTTCCATCTCGTCCAGCGAGGCTTCCGTTATCGGCCGATGGGCCGCGTTTAAGGCATGCTCAACATAGCGAAAACGGCGTTCAAATTTACGATTGGTACCGCGCAAGCACTGTTCAGGATCAGCACCTAGGCTGCGGGCTAAATTGGTTACCGCAAACAATAAATCACCGACTTCTTCCTGAGCATGGCGTGTATCTCCTGTCGCCAGTGCTTCTTCTACCTCATCCAGCTCTTCACGGATTTTATCCAGAACGCCCTGCGTATCGGGCCAATCAAAACCTGCCCGGGCCGCGCGCTTTGAAAGCTTGTTCGCACGGCTTAACGCGGGCAACGTACAAGGTACGTCATCAAGTACCGAAGGCGCCTCAATGACACGTTGGGCGCGCTCTTCCGCCTTAAGTGACTCCCAGCGCTGATTAATCTGTTGGGTCTGTAGCGCTTCAGCGCTAACACCTGGCGGCCTACGCGAGCCAAGCGTACCCTCCGGAAACACATGCGGGTGCCTGCGCAGCATTTTAGCCGTCAACGTATGTACGATATCGTGAAAATCAAAGCGCTGCTCTTCTGCACCAAACTGAGCGTAATAGATGACTTGAAAGAGTAAATCGCCAAGCTCCCCCGGCAGCTCATCAAAGGCGCGCCGCTCAATGGCATCGGCAACCTCGTAGGCTTCTTCCAGCGTATGGGGAACGATACTGTCCCAGCCTTGCTTAATATCCCACGGGCACCCTTGCTCGGGGTCGCGCAGTACCTGCATTAATGTCAGCAGGTCATCCAGATCATAGCGCATCAAGCCGCTCCATATTAGGCACCTTTTTCAGGGTCTGCGTTTCGCAGGCGGCGCACTTCGGTCACATTGGGCAGTTGCTGAATACGTGAGAAGAGCCGCCCCAAAGATTCAAGTCCATCCACTTCTAACGTAATCCTCAGGCGAGCGATGCCTTCGTTGGTATCCGTTAGCGTATTCACCGCCAGCACATTGACTTTCTCATTGCCTAGAAGGCCCGTCACATCGCGCAGTAGGCCCGAGCGGTCCCAGGCCTGGATTTCGATAGTGACCGGATAACGCGTATGGGCGCGCTCGCCCCACTCTACTTCGATGATACGTTGGGGCTCTTCCATACGCAGTTGGAGGATATTGTTGCAGTCCTGACGGTGTACGGTAACCCCTCGCCCTTGGGTGATAAACCCCACAATCGGCTCGCCCGGAACGGGGCGGCAGCAGTTAGCCATGCTGGTTTTAAGATTGCCCACGCCAAGTACGGTAATGTCACTTTTAGAGGGTTTGCTCGGCTGCTTGCGCGGTTTGGCAAGTAAACGTTCCAGCTGTTCCTGATCGTCAGTCTCGCCAAATAACTGCTGGGCCTGGTGTAGTACCTGCCCAATACGCAGGTCGCCTGCCCCGATAGCGGCATACATATCATCAGCGTTTTGATAATTAACCGCGTCGGCCAATTTGGGGAGATCCAACTGGTCGACATCAAGACGGCGCATTTCTCGCTCAAAAAGTACCCGGCCCTCTTCCAGGTTTTGGCCTCTGGCCTGATGCTTAAACCATGCCTGAATTTTGGCGCGCGCTCGTGACGTGCGCACATAGCCAAGATTAGGATTAAGCCAGTCGCGGCTTGGCCCGGCTTTGGTGGCGGTAAGAATTTCCACCTGCTGGCCCGTTTTAAGCTCATAGGTCAGCGGAACAATGCGCCCGTTAATTTTGGCGCCCCGGCAGCGGTGGCCAATTTCGGTATGAACCCGATACGCAAAATCAATCGGGGTGGCAATACGCGGCAAGTCGATCACATGACCGTCAGGCGTAAAGACATAGTTGCGGTCGGGGGCCACGTCACTTGAAAGCCCTTCGCGCAGATCACCAAAATCACCCACTTCGTCCTGCCACTCAAGCACTTGACGCAGCCAGGCAATTTTTTCTTCGTAGCTACGGCTTTTCGCGTTGGTGTCGTGCCCTTTATAGCGCCAGTGGGCACATACCCCGAGTTCTGCGTCGTCATGCATGGCGAACGTGCGGATTTGAATTTCGAGGACTTTGTTCTCAGGCCCGACCACTGCGGTATGAAGCGATTGATAGCCGTTCTTTTTAGGGTTGGCGATATAGTCGTCAAATTCGTCTGGAACATGGTGCCAACGCGAATGCACAATTCCTAATACGGTGTAGCAGTCGGCGACTTCTGGCACCAAAATACGCACCGCACGAACGTCGTGTACGTCAGAAAAATCGATCCCTTTGCGCTTCATTTTACGCCAGATCGAGTAAATATGTTTGGCTCGGCCACTCACGTCATGATGGGTAATATGCTGAGCTTCCATCAACGTTTTAATCGTTTCGACCACGTCGTGGATATAGTGCTCTCTATCCAGGCGCTTCTCAGCAAGCAGCTTGGCGATCGCCTTGTACTCATCTTCGTGTAAATAGCGAAACGACAGGTCTTCAAGTTCCCACTTGATTTGCCCCACCCCTAAGCGATGCGCGAGAGGCGCATAAATGTCGGCGACTTCGCGGGCTACCTGCAGACATTTTTCAAGCGGAGCATCCTTGACCTGACGTAGCGCACAGGTGCGCTCGGCGATTTTAATAAGCGCAACGCGAACATCGCTCACCATGTTGACCAGCATTTTACGCAGGTTTTCCTGCTGGTTATGCTGGGCCATACCGTGGTTGGGCGCGAGTGGATAGCTGATGGCGGCCATTTGCAGGACGCCATCAATTAACCTGGCAACTTCACTGCCAAACCGCTTGGAGACGGCCTCCAGACTCAACAGACCTTCGCGCACGGCGCGATAGAGCACTGCCGCTTCCAGGGTCGCCTGGTCAAGCGTTAGGTCTGCCAAAATGTCTGCCATTTCAAGCCCCATACGAAAGCTTGAACCAGGAGATAACCATTCACGATGAGTACGAGGCGCCTCACGTTCGAGTTGCTCTGCCAGTTCGCAGGCTTCAATAAGGCGCTCAGGATCACTTAGACGCACATCTTCTTGCAGGCGCGTTAACCATTGTTGTATGTCTACCCTGCCGCTATCCATTAGCGGCTGGTCTTCACGCACTTTCACCATGACACTTACTCATCCCTTCAGGGTATTCATCTTGACGGCGAATACCGTGGCTTGATGCGATAGGCGGACTAGCCTTCGTACTCGAAAAGCATAAGCGATTCCATATGTGCAGTGTGCAGGAACATATCCGCCACTGCTACTTGCTTAATACGATAGCCTGCACGAACCAGATGCGCCGCATCACGGGCAAGCGTTGCCGGGTCACACGACACATACGCAAGCCTAGGCACGGGGTAACGGCCCAGTGCCTTGCACACTGTTTCTGCACCGTTACGCGGTGGGTCCAGCACCAGTGCGTCCAAGTGCTGCTGAGTTTTCAACAAGGCTTCAACCGCTGCGCTATCGCTTAAATCAGCCTGTTGAGCACTTACCTCTAGCCGGTTACGCGCTGCATTGCTGCTGATGCGCGCCACCATTGAAGCGCTGCCTTCAACGGCATGTACCCTGGCACCGCTCGAGGCGATGGGCAGGCTAAAGTTACCCATTCCGGCAAACAGGTCCATAACATGCTGGCCAGGCGCAGGAGCCAGCCATTTCACCACATGCGCCACCATTTGCTGGTTGACGTCAGCATTGACCTGTAAAAAATCACCGGGAGCAAAGGCGAGCGTGAGCGGTGGTTGGCCTTCTATCTGCAGGGTCTCTTCCAGCACCGGTTCAGCGCTGTACCAGTGTAGACTGGCAGACTCGCGGCCCAGCCACGCGCCAAGCGCAACCCCTTGCTGCCTGGCAAACGCCTGCCAGCGCTCGGCATCCAGCGCATGTGCTTTCAACTGGCGGACCAACAGCACACATTCCGACGCAGTCGCCAATAGCTCGATGTGGCCCACCAGACGCGGCGCCTCAAGCGTTGCTAACAAGGCCCTCAAGGGAGGCAAAAGCGCTTGCAAGGGCTCCACCAATACGTGGCACTGATGAATATCGACTAACCGATGACTATGGGCTGCGCGAAACCCCAGCAACACGTTACCCTGCCCATCTATTTTGACGCCGAGTCGCGCCCGGCGGCGATAGTGCTCTGTACTGCCATGAAGCAGATGGGGAGTGCCAAGCTCAATACCCTGACGAGCAAACAGCTCGCACAGTACGTCTTGTTTATGCGTGCGCTGTGCCTCAATCGCCATATGTTGCAATTGGCAACCACCGCACTGGCCAAAATAAACGCAGGGGGGCTCAACGCGCTGTTGCGAACGGTGCAGCAGCGCTTTTACATGCGCTTCATCAAAGCGTTTGCGGTTGACATGCACGGCAGCGTCAACACGCTCGCCGGGAAGCGCCCGGTCAATAAACACGGTTTTACCTGTGGCGTCATGCGCAACTCCCCGGCCATCATGCGCCAATCGCTCAACCACCAGCGCATCAATAGTATCAGAAGCGCTTGTTGACTTAGCAGCGGGCTTGCGTACCAGCCCTGACTTGCCTGATGCAGCGCGCGATGGGCGCCGCTTACCCAGCATGGCCATTTATAGCTCCGGGCCGAATAGGCCCATTGAGAGGTAACGATCCCCCCGATCACACACAACAAACACGATGACCGCGTTTTCGACCTGTTCCGCAATACGCAACGCACCCGCCAGGCTGCCGCCCGATGAAACACCCGCTAGAATGCCCTCTTCACGGGCCAAACGGCGCATGTTGCTTTCAGCCTCTTGCTGGCTAATATCCAGCGTAATATCTACCCGCGGAGCTTCAAAAATCTCGGGCAGGTACGCCTGCGGCCAACGGCGAATACCGGGAATGCTGGCGCCATCGGAGGGCTGCAAGCCGACAATCTGAATAGCGTCGTTCTGCTCTTTAAGGTAGCGAGATACGCCCATGATAGTGCCGGTGGTGCCCATGGAGCTTACAAAATGGGTAACCTCCCCCTGGGTTTGCTGCCATATTTCAGGCCCCGTTGTACGGTAGTGCGCCAAGGGATTGTCCGGATTGGAAAACTGGTTCAGCGGCTTGCCTTCGCCCCGTTCAATCATGGCATCGGCAATATCCCGGGCCTCCTCCATACCACCGGCCTTACTGGCAGAAATCAGCGTGGCGCCGTAAGCCACCATGGCCTGCTTACGCTCCTCGGAGGCATTTTCAGGCATCACCAGGACCATGGTGTAGCCTTTGATAGCCGCCGCCATGGCGAGCGCAATACCGGTATTTCCCGAGGTTGCCTCGATCAGGGTATCGCCTGGCTTTATTTCTCCACGCGCTTCCGCTTCATTCAACATCGAAAGCGCGGGACGATCCTTTACCGAACCAGCGGGATTGTTGCCTTCAAGCTTCGCCAACAGCGTATTGTTGCGCCCAGCAGTGATCCGCTTCAAACGCACCAAGGGAGTGTTGCCAACCACATCCTCTAGCATGGGATAATTCATCACACGTTCCTTATCATTACCGTTATGCTGCATTATATCGGTGCTGTCGTACGCTGGACAGGCAACCACATTGAATCAACGAGTTTCTTCCATGTCTTTAAACACGCGTTTGCTGTTCGCGCTACTTGGCTTTCCGCTTCTGGTGTACGCCATGATGGCTATTTTGCTCATGGTGCAAAGTGATACGGCTGAACGTGCGGCGCTTCACGAGCGACTTAAAGATGCCGGTGAGCTATTAACCCCCAGTTTCCAGCTTGCCATGGCAGACGCAGACTTTCAGCGTATGGAAAGGCTTTCTCGACGGCTGTTGGACCGCTATGGGCTTAGTTCTGTCAGCCTCTTCGATGAGCAAGGTAACCGTTTGTTCGTGTTAGGCCGCTCCACCCCGCCTCAGCTACGTTTAACAGCGCCCAGCGCTCCCCTGATAGAAGAAGAAGAGCATATTTGGCGACTTCTAGTCCCTCTTGATAGCGTGCTCCCCAACATAAACCCGACCGGGGTGGGCTGGCTTGAAGCCGAGGCAAACGCCCGCCCTTTGACGCTTGAACGCTACAAACTGTTGGCCAGTTTAAGCCTGGGCGGCATGCTATTAGGGCTACTGCTGTTTCTGGGTGCCTTTGCTGTCAGTCGGTATATTTCCCGGCCTATTGAGGAAGCTAACCAGGCCTTATATCGCTTATCTCGTGGCGACTATCGGCTGCAATTAACGCCTGCACGGCCAAGCGAACTTCGCCAACTAGCCGTTCATGTGAATAGCCTGGCTGAGCACTTTCAGCAGTCGCAGCGCGATATGCAAACCCAGATTGAGCAGGCGACCAGCGAATTGCAGGAATCAATGGAAACCATTGAAGAGCAAAATATCAAGCTCGACCTGGCCCACCGCAGCGCGCTCCGTGCGAATGCCGTTAAATCCGAATTTTTAGCCAATATGAGCCATGAGATACGCACGCCACTCAATGGCATTATCGGTTTTTGCCGGTTACTGAGCCGCTCCAGGTTGGATAACCGCCAACAGGGGTGGCTAGAGCACGTTCACCGTGCCTGCGACAACCTGCTAATGCTCGTCAATGACGTGCTCGATTTTTCCAAGCTTGAAGCAAATCGCCTCACACTTGAAGAAGTCGACATTGATATTGTATCGCTTTTGGATGAAGTAATTGGCCTGCATGCGCCTGAGGCGCAACGTAAACATCTGCACCTGGTGGCAATGATTTACGATGATGTGCCTACGCCGCTTAGCGGCGACCCGCTGCGTATTCATCAGGTGCTTAGTAACTTGGTCGGCAATGCACTCAAGTTTACCCACGAAGGCGACGTTATTGTTCGTGTGATGCTCGACACCCAGGAAGGCCAGCACGTGGTACTGCGTATCAGTGTTAGTGACACCGGCATTGGTTTGAGCGAAGA
The DNA here is from genome assembly GCF_052379685.1 of Halomonas sp. 111. NCBI lineage: Bacteria > Pseudomonadati > Pseudomonadota > Gammaproteobacteria > Oceanospirillales > Halomonadaceae > Halomonas > Halomonas sp. 111. Next base: position 228,647 of record NZ_JBQSYV010000003.1, on the reverse strand, counting down.
GCATCAAAAACAGCTTTTTAGCGCTTTTTCCCAGGCAAAACCCAGCCATTCACGCCAATTTGGCGGTAGCGGGCTGGGCTTATCGATTTGCCGCCAGTTGATTGAGCGAATGGGCGGCACTATCAGCGTGGAAAGCGAGGTAGGCCACGGCTCAACGTTCTCCTTTACCCTTCCACTTTTGGCTAACCAAAGCGGCGAACGCCCCGCAGAGCTTACTCTGAAAAGCCCGGTCGTACGTCTTTATGAAACCCATACGCCTACTCGCAATACGCTTGAGTACTTGCTAGAGCGCTGGGGGGCTATTCCCGTCGCCTTTACCGCTAATGAGCCCGAAGACCTACTGATGTTATGCCTGGATCAAGACGAGTTCGAAATAGAGAGGAGAGACTACTGGCGAGATTTGATTGAGCAAGCCGCCTGCCCCGTATTGATTCTGGCAAACACCACCAGCTATGACTTACCGCCTTGGGAGCTTCCTCATGGCGGGGAAATGCTCTGCAAACCTTTCACTCGCGCTCAGCTGGTCACGACATTGCGCCATTTACTGCAGCCTGCAGATAAAGAAATAGCGTCCGCTCAATCAAAAGCGCCTCCGCCTACGGACCCTTCCGTCATTGATATTTTGATTGTTGACGACAATGCCTCCAACCGTGAACTGCTTAAGGCGCTGCTTGAAACGGATCAACTGCGTATTACGCTTGCCGATAGCGGGCATGAAGCGCTTGCCTTGGCAGTTAATTACACGGCTGACATGGTGCTAATGGATATTCGTATGCCGGGTATGGACGGCGTTGAAACCAGTCAGGCACTGCGCCGTATCAATAATCACTGGTCACGCTGCCCTATTATTGCGGTAACCGCTCATGCTTTAAGCAGTGAACGTCAGCAGTGGCTGGCGGCTGGGTTGGATGATGTACTGATAAAACCTGTTGATGAGGCGCAGCTACAACAGCTGTTGCTGCGTTTTTTGGCCGTCCCCCCTTCTCTGCCTACCGTGACATCAACGGCAGCCTTGCAACGAAAAGGCACTACTGAATTTGCCAGTGAAGCACTCGCGGCCGTCGATTTAACCATGGGCACACAGCTTGCGGGCGGCAAAGAGAGCGTTGCCTATGCACAGCTTATACGCCTGATTGACAGCCTGGATGAAACAGAAACGCAAATGCGTGCCGCCTATGCCCAGAAAAACCTGGCGATGCTACTTGACTGGGTGCATGGGCTCAATGGAGCAAGCCGTTACTGCGGCGCACCTGAGCTAGCCCTATTGGTAGAAACCCTTGAGACGCGGTTACGCACCAGCGGGCTCAGTCATGTGGAGAGCCTCCTGGAAGCGTTGTACACCGCAATGGCACGCTTGCGTACTCATCGAAGCAGGCTGGCCGATGGGTCTAACGCTCCAGAATGACAAAGGCAACCGCGTACTCCGCTTCATCACTTAGCGTGATATGGCTGGTCGTCGCGCCGGATGCCTGCATTAACCGCTTGGCCTCATGGCTCAACTGCAAAAAGGGCTTCCCCAAGGGGTCATTAACCACTTGGATGTCCCCCCACTGCATGCCGCCTCGAAGGCCAAGCCCTAGTGCTTTTACAAACGCTTCTTTAGCGGCAAACCTTTTCGCCAAGTAAGCCACCGGTTCGCCTTTTTGCTGCCATATCGCGTATTCGTCAGTTCCCAAAATACGCTGAGCAAAACGTGGCCCATGACGCTCAACTGCCCGGGTAAAACGCGCTACCCGGGCAATATCGGAACCAATCCCCACAATCATCTGTTAGTGACCACAGCAGTCATGATGACCATGCGTATGCTCATCTGCATGCTCATGGCTATGTTCATGATCGTGAGCATCTAAAGCCGCCATCAACCCCGCTTCCTGGCCTGCAATAATAAGCCGCTTCATTTCCTGAACAGCCTCTTTGAGGCCAACAAACAGCGCGCGGGCAATAATGGCGTGCCCGATATTCAGCTCATTCACCCCAGGCAGTGCGGCTATCGCTTCTGCATTATGGTAATGAAGGCCATGCCCAGCGTTAACCACCAGCCCCAGGGAAACGGCCTGAGTCGCTGCTGCGGTTAAGCGCTGATACTCAGCATTTGCGGCGTCACTCCCCAGCTTCTCTTCTGCATAAGCACCGGTATGCAGTTCAATCGTTGGGGCACCAGCGCGATGAGCCGCATCAATTTGCGCTTCATCAGGATCAATAAACAGCGATACGTCGCAGCCTGCGTTTTTCAGCCGCTCACACGCTTTGGCAACCGCATCAAAACTACCGACCACATCCAGACCGCCCTCTGTGGTAAGTTCTTCGCGCTTCTCAGGTACCAGGCATACGTGTGCAGGGCGCACCTCTTCAGCCAACGCGAGCATCTCTTCGGTCACTGCCATCTCTAAATTCATACGGGTATTCAACACGTCCGCCAACAGCCTGACATCGCGAAGCTGTATATGGCGGCGGTCTTCGCGTAAATGCACCGTAATGCCATCTGCGCCCGCTTCTTCAGCCAACAAAGCAGCCTGTACCGGGTCCGGGTAGCGGGTACCACGTGCCTGACGCAGCGTGGCGACATGGTCGATATTAACGCCCAGTAGAATACGCGGAGGATGCATAACTATCTCCATTCCAAAAAAGTCATAAGCATGAACTATGGCTGACGCCGGCGGGCCAGTGCCATCATTAGCTCCCGAGAGCGCAGCGCAGCAGACCCCAAATGCGGTGCTAGTGCCGCCCGCATGACTGACTTAAGAACGCTTGCTAGCCCCGCATGTTGCCAGTCACCCTGCTCAATATAACGCAATGCACGCCCTTCAAGCCCCTGCTCTGCGGGAAGAAAAGCACGGCTTTGTGCATCAAACCGATAGCGGGCTTGCGGGTCCAGCACATTATTATCTGGCGTACAAAAACGCGGGGTAGCTTCAAGCGCATCCAACAACGCCCACTCATACCGCCGCAAGGCAAGAGCGCGCCTGGAAGGCATTGGCAGCGCTTCAAGCAGCGCCGTATAGAAGGCAAAAACATCGGGCGCAGCGAGTTCCAGGGGCAGCAGCCGGGTGGCGATTTCATTCGCGTAAAGACCGCATAGGAGCCCCTCACCTGCCAGTAATGCCGTTTGTCCACGCGACTCCATCAAGGTGAGGCGTTTTAAATCGCGTTCGCCGCGCCAGCTAACAAACAGCGGCGTAAACGGCTGTAGTCGTTGACGCGACTTGGACCCCGGCCGCTGCCCTCCGTGGGCAACGGCGCGGATACGGCCATTATTAAGCGTCAGTAAATCGACTAACGCGCTGGTTTCACGGTAGGGTTTACGATGCAGTAAAAAAGCGGGTTCCGCTGACATTGCGACACTCAATCGAGGTCGTAACCCAGGCTTTTCAGGGCACGCTCGTCATCGGACCAACCGCGCTTCACCTTGACCCACATATTAAGCATGACCTTGGTACCCAGCACGCGCTCCATATCCAGGCGCGCCTCGCGGCCGATGCTCTTGATCCGGTCACCGTTTTCGCCGATCAGGATGACTTTCTGCCCTTGGCGTTCCACCAGAATCAGCGCGCTGATATGCGTGACGCGCCCGGCTTCGCGGAACTCTTCAATCTCAACGGTCATCTGGTAGGGCAACTCGTCACCCAGCTGACGCATGACTTTTTCACGCACCAGCTCAGCGGCCATAAAGCGCAGGCTCTTGTCGGTAATCTGGTCTTCCGGAAAGAAGTGCACGCTTTCTGGCAGATGTTTAGCCACTTCCTCTTCCAGCGTTTCTACCTGGGTGCCGTGCTTGGCTGAAATAGGTACAACGGCTGCAAACTCACGCCGCGCGCCCACTTCAGCAAGCCAGGGTAGTAAATCGCCCTTATCCTGTAGACGATCCACCTTATTGACGGCCAGAATAACCGGTGCCTTAACATGCTCAAGACGCTTGAGCACGGCCTGGTCTTCGTCAGTCCAGCGGGTGCGATCAATAATAAAGACCACACAGTCAACATCACGAAGTGCTTGGGTAGCCGCCTGATTCATAAAACGGTTGATGGCTTTATTACGGTCTTTGGACATGATGTGCATGCCCGGTGTATCCACGTAAATAAACTGCGTATCTTCAACCGTTTTAATACCCATTACCTGATGGCGCGTGGTTTGCGGACGCCGCGAGGTAATTGAGATTTTTTGCCCCAGAATACGATTCATGAGGGTTGATTTGCCTACGTTAGGCCGTCCAACAATGGCCACAAAGCCGCAGGATTGGCTCATGATTTGTCTCCTGGTTTTTTCTCAAGGTACGAAAGCGCTTCTTCTGCCGCTTGCTGTTCAGCATGGCGGCGACTAGGGCCTTTACCGGTGGTATGCTTGCTTAGTAGCTCAATGTAGCACTCCACGGTAAAGGTCTGGGCATGCGCCTCGCCCTTTACAGAGACCACTTCATAGCGCGGCAGCGCTGACTGACGCGACTGCAAAAACTCTTGTAAGCGTGTTTTAGGGTCTTTCTGGGTATCTTGTAACGAGATATTCTCTAGACGCTCGGCGTACCAGGAAAGCACGCGCTCCCGGACAACGTCCATACCGGCGTCCAGGTAAATGGCACCAATTATCGCTTCAACCGCATCGGCGAGAATCGACTCACGGCGATGCCCTCCGCTTTTCATTTCCCCCGACCCCAAGCGCAAGCATTCTCCAAAGGTCATTTCACGGGCGAGCTCAGCAAGTGTTTGGCCTTTCACCAAACGCGCGCGAAGGCGCGATAACTGCCCTTCCCGCGCTTGAGGGAAACGTTGAAACAAGGCTTCTGCGATAACGAAATTAACAATTGAATCACCCAGAAACTCCAGGCGCTCATTGTTACGACCACCGTAGCTTCGGTGCGTCATGGCCAGTTCCAAGAGCGTCTCATCGCCAAAGGTATGGCCGATTCGTCGGCAAAAAGCGTTTAAAGGATTACTCACAAGGCTCCTACGTCATTGACGTTAACTATTAGTGACATGACTAACCAAGGCTGACATAAACTTATTCATTCAATGCGTCGCACCGTATTAAAGCTGGGCAACCCGCCGTCCCAATGCATCCAAACAGCAAATGCACGACCCACGATATTCTCTTCCGGCACAAACCCCCAGTAACGGCTATCGTTGGAGTGATCGCGATTATCGCCCATCATGAAGTAGTGACCTTCAGGCACTTCAACTTCGCGCATTTGCGGTCCTGGGTCGCGGGGGTTGTTGTAGATAGTATGGCGCACGCTACCCAACTGCTCTTCTAATAATAGCTGTTGTGGCGAGGCATCGGGGCCTTCTTCCAATAACGTTTTAGTGACCAGTTCGCCGTTCACATAAAGCTGTTTATCTTCGTAGCGAATACGGTCGCCCGGAAGGCCTACCACCCGTTTGATAAAGTTGACCGATGGCTCATCCGGGAAGCGAAACACCATCACATCGCCACGCTCAGGCTCACCAACCTCCAAAATACGGTTGTGAACCACCGGCAAACGCAAGCCGTAGGCAAACTTGTTCACCAGGATAAAATCGCCTACTTCCAGCGTAGGCCGCATTGAACCCGATGGAATTTGAAACGGTTCGACAATAAAACTGCGTACTACCAATACCACCAGAAGTACCGGGAAAAAAGAGCGCGCATAATCGACCGGCCAAGGCTCTTTTAAAAGTTTTTCCTGTGTTGGTGCGTCGATGTTCCCAGCAGCGGCTTCCTCTGCTTTCGCCAACCGCTCACGACGCTTAGGCCGCAGCCAAATCACATCGATAAAATAAACGACCCCTGAAATTACAACGGCCAGTACCAGCAGTAATGAAAAATCCATAAAGGAAACCTTCCCTAGTCGTTAACCTTGAGCACAGCGAGGAAGGCATCCTGGGGAATTTCAACGCGCCCCACCTGCTTCATCCGTTTTTTACCGGCTTTCTGTTTTTCCAGCAGTTTTTTCTTACGGCTTACATCACCGCCATAACATTTTGCCGTTACGTTTTTACGCAGGGCTTTTACGGTAGAGCGCGCCACTACCTGACCACCGATAGCGGCCTGAATGGCCACGTCAAACATCTGGCGCGGAATCAGCTCTTTCATTTTTTCGACCAGCAGCCGGCCGCGGCTATGGGCATGATCACGGTGAATAATCACCGCGAGGGCATCTACCTTTTCGCTATTGATCAGCACGTCCAGGCGCACCAACTTGGCCGCTTCGAAACGCTCGAAATTGTACTCAAGCGACGCGTAACCGCGTGAGATGGATTTCAGGCGGTCGAAGAAATCCATGACCACTTCCGACATCGGCAACTCATAGGCTAACTGAATCTGGTTACCCAGGAACTGCATGTCTTTCTGGGTACCGCGGCGCTGCTCACACTCGGTAATGACGTTACCCACAAACTCCTGAGGCACCAGAATACTGGCCCTCACGATGGGCTCACGCATCTCATCCACGTCTGCCATATCCGGCAGTTTGGAGGGGTTGGAGATGTAAGTGACATCACCATTCTTCATCGCAAGCTCGTATACCACGGTAGGTGCCGTGGTAATCAGGTCAATATTGTATTCGCGCTCAAGCCGCTCCTGGATAATCTCCATGTGGAGCGTGCCCAGGAAACCGACGCGAAAACCAAAGCCCAGAGCATCCGAGTTTTCCGGTTCATACTCTAAAGAGGCATCGTTAAGCGCGAGCTTTTCAAGCGCATCCCGGAAGTCTTCGTAGTCATCAGCACTGACGGGGAACATCCCGGCATACACCTGAGGTTTCACCTTCTGAAAACCAGGCAGACGCGGCACGTCGGGCGTTTTGGTATGCGTGATAGTGTCACCCACCGGCGCACCGTGAATCTCTTTAATGCCTGCGACAATAAAGCCCACCTCACCCGCGCGCAGGATATTGGTCTCTTTGCGCAACGGAGTAAAAATGCCCACTTCAGTGGCGTTCCAGTCGCGGCCCGTTGACTTGATACGGATCTTGTCGCCCTTGCGCAGCGTGCCATCAAACAAGCGCACCAGCGAGACTACGCCCAGATAGTTATCAAACCAGGAGTCAATGATCAATGCTTGCAGGGGGGCATTCCGGTCACCTTTAGGCGGCGGAATATCACGCACCAAACGTTCAAGCAGTCCTTCAATGCCGATACCGCTTTTGGCGGACACCTGACAAGCGTCTGTGGCGTCGAGACCAATGATTTCCTCAACCTCTTGCGCCACCTTGCCCGGGTCGGCTTGGGGTAAATCGATTTTATTGAGGACCGGCAATACTTCCAGGCCCTGCTCGATGGCGGTATAGCAGTTAGCCACCGACTGCGCCTCAACTCCTTGGCCCGCATCTACGACCAGCAGCGCCCCTTCGCAGGCATACAGTGAGCGCGATACTTCATAGGAGAAATCCACGTGGCCTGGCGTATCGATGAAATTAAGCTGATACACCTCGCCATCGGCCGCAGTGTAATCGAGCGTCACCGATTGCGCTTTAATGGTGATACCACGCTCGCGCTCAATGTCCATGGAGTCGAGCACTTGCTCTTTAAGCTCACGCTGGGTCAATCCACCGCAGGTTTGGATCAAGCGATCAGAGAGCGTTGATTTCCCGTGATCGATATGAGCGATAATTGAGAAGTTTCTTATGTTCTTTAAATTACTGCTAGAAACGTCGTGGGACATCGAGAGTGGTCTGCCTTAGTGGTACGTAAGCGGCTTTATTACCAGCCGCCTCGAGAGTTTAAAGCCCGAAAACAGCTGGCATGTTGGCCACTTTGCCTATTTCCGTTAAAAAGATAAGCGCTATTGTAGCGATATGTGGGGGATAGGAACAGCAGTCCGGCGAGAACCGCCGGACTGGGTAGGCAGAGAAGGTCTTATTCCAGGCGTAAAGCTAAAAACAGTGAGCGACCCTCACGGTAAACACGTACTGGAATTGCCCGATCACTGGGTAGCTGTTCAACAATGTCTAGCAACTCATCCGGAGAAGATACGCTGCGGTGATCAACACTTACCAGTACATCGCCAACATGGAGGCCCGCTTGAGCGGCAACGCTATCCGGCTCAATCTGACGCACTGCAACGCCCCCCTCAATATTTAGGCGCTCACGCATCGCGTCATCCAACTCGGCAACCGAAATGCCCAAACGCACCTGATTGTTGCTTTCATCACCCTGCGTGGCTGCTTCGGAATCGGGCCAATGCCCCAGCGCTACCGTCTCCGTTACCTCTTCGCCATCGCGCATTAAGGTAAGCTCCACATCACTTCCAGGCGTAACACGGCCAATTAAGCGCGGCAGCGTGCTTGAGCGATCAACCTCTTCGCCATTGACGCCAGTAATCACGTCACCAGCACGCAAGCCGCCTTGCGCCGCAGGGCCTTCCGGGTCAAGGTCAGCAATGAGCGCCCCACTTGCGTTTTCCATACCAAAGGATTCGGCCAAATCCTGAGATACAGGTTGAATCATGACGCCGAGCCAACCACGATCAACGCGCCCCTCTTCACGCAGTTGATCAGCAACGTCCATGGCGACATTAATGGGTATCGCAAATGAAAGCCCCATAAAGCCGCCGCTACGGGTAAAGATTTGCGAGTTAATCCCGACGACTTCTCCGTCAAGATTAAACAGCGGCCCACCGGAATTACCTGGGTTGATCGCCACATCCGTTTGAATAAAAGGAACGTAGGCATCACGCGGCAATGTGCGATTAATCGCGCTGATAATGCCTGCAGTGACGGAATGATCAAACCCGAACGGAGAGCCAATCGCAGCTACCCACTCACCCACTTTAAGATCGTCAGAATTGCCAAGATTCAAGACCGGTAATTCAGAAGCATCAATTTTTAAAAGTGCAACGTCGGTCTGAGCATCGCTACCGATCAACTCAGCGGAAAGCTCTCGATGATCATTCAAGCGCACCAATATCTCGTCAGCATCCTGGACAACGTGGGCGTTAGTCATGATATAGCCATCATCGCTAATCACGAACCCAGACCCCAGCGACTGACGCTCTTCACCACGCCCTTGTCCGCCACTACCTGGCGGGGTTGGAAAACTATCGCCGAAAAAATGCCGAAAAATCTCAGGTATCTCTTGCCCACCGAACCCACCCATTGAAGGGCCACTACTGCGTTGCACGGTACGGCTGGTTGAAATATTGACAACGCCAGGCGCGGCCTCTTCAACCAACTCTGTGAAATCGGGTAAATTATAGGCATAGGCATTTTGGCCTATCATCAATAATGTGGCCATGCATAGCCATAATGCGGAAGGAAGAACCAAGCGCTTCATGTAAGAGCTCCTAATAAAGCAGACATCAAACGAAGGGAGTGCAACTCACCATGAGATGCAGGACGCCTAACTGACCAATTGAGGGCGAAAGCGTTCCGTTCGCCCGCTAAGCAATTTTTTTAAAATCACACACCCAATGAACAACGTCATAAAAAAACTGGTGGGGGCCCACCACTCAGCCCCACCTAACGCTGCAACCCCTCCTGACAACAGTAGCGCAACCAATAACGGCAGCGCATAGACAAGCAAGGCTAACAGGGTAATATCGGAACGGCCAAGAGTAAGCGTTACGCTTGTGCCAAGCGGGTAGTGTTCGCAAAGTTGAGTGGGGGCATAAGGGGTTTTGACTTCAATACGCTGATGCTGCTGACGCGCCAACACGCCCATGCCACACCCACGGCCCTGGGCACACTGCTGGCAACTCTCTTTAACCGACACATCGACTAACAGCCCCCGCGGGGTGTAGCCAACAACGCGACCGGCACGCAGCAAGGCATCACTTTCAGATTTCATCAACGCATTAATACCTTGGCTGGACTGATTGAGCTGTAGAACATGCGCACAATGTAAATAAGAAAAATTAGTCAAACTCAACCGATTGAACAATACGCTGAAGCATTGAAGGGGGAACTTCACCAATACCGACGAGCTGCCAGTACTGCTCGCCTTCAGCATATTCGTCAACCGCTATCGACGAAACACCAATTTGGTGGACGCCGCGATTCAACTCTTGCGGCCCCGCTTGAGGCTCGGCAAAAATGCTAATGGTGGCCAAACCGTCGCTATACAAACGCTGATGCGCCTCGTCATCCTGGGAGAATGTCGGCTGAGCGACAAACCCTTCGGGTAGCCATGAAGGCTGCCAAGCGGGCTCTGTACTGACGGGCAACGCATCAATGACAACCTGACCTGTATAACGCTCGGGCTCATTTAATTGTGTTATTTGAAAGGTTTCTAAAATACGACCCGTTGAATCGCTTAGCACGTGTTTTAACAATAAGCCAGTTGCATTATCCAACCACCACTCATGGGTATAACGCTGCTGGTCATGCGGCTCAAATCGAAGCGTTGCCGCCTCGCGCCCCGCGACTCGGACGTCTTCATCCAGCGAAATATCGTAAAACTGAGAAGCGTGGTCAACCCATCCTTCCAGAGAAGGGAACGCACCGTTTTCGCTTTTTTCTGACCAAGCCAGCTGTCCTACGCGGGAGCGACGCTCGACGCTTACAGAGGGGCCATCAAGCTGCTGAACAACTTGCTGGCGAACACCATCCTGAATGCGATGAGAAAGCGCTAGCGTGCGCACATCAATGGCATTAATCGCCACGGCCCGCGCTTGAAACGTATAACAATGGCTCGCCTGTAAACTTCTTTCCAGCCACACCTGAACATTGCCAGATGCATTTTCAGAGGGCACATCCGCACACATGCCCCGTTCATCAGTTTGTGCATAGAGCTGTAAAGGCAACAGGCTAATGCTCAATAACGCAGCAGAAGCCATCCACCTGTTTCGCCAGGTCACCATCATGCGGGTTTATTCCCTTATCTATCGGTAGCCACTCTTAGCCTGCTGTTACCTGCCATCTTTCAAATACCTATCTCGAAATCAAGGCATTTTCCCGAGTTATACCTTACGAATACGTGTTTAAAATGCGTATTCAGGTGCCTCACTCAGGGAACATTGTCATAACAGGTTAGCGTTGGCCTAGCGGTTCAGTGACAGAAGAACGCATCAATGGCATCCAGCTTTCGCCATTGCCATAAGCGGCACCCTGAGAATGCTGCTCCAGATACGACTGCAGAAGCCTGATCTGATCAACATCAATAGTGGTACCTTGCTGTGCGGGAGCACTTTGAGCCACGGCGGCTGAAGCAAAGCCCGTTTCGCTTACGTTCATTAGCCCGTTTTGCGCTTGACCATTAACCCGAAAAGGCGTTGGTTCAAACATCGGCATACTGGCAGAGGTCATTGACGCTGGCTGCGAGGCGGCAAGGTTGACAGGTTGAACCTGACCCGCTGCACCTCCGCCCGTCGAGGACGTTGCCGCAATAGTGTTGCCTGGCTCAATACTTTCACCGTCAGCACCAAAGAACTGAACACCAGTAATCACCATAAGTGATACCGCTGCTGCAACACCGGCGCCGCGAGCAAAAGAGATGTTACTTGACCGAGCAGGGGTTGACGCTGGGGCGTCAGCCATCATCGGAGCAGGCTCATCCTGTAAACGCGCCATAATACCGGCGGAAAGGTCGGCGCTCACATCAACACTCCGCTCACGCTGCATCATGCTACGAGCCAAGTGGTAACGTCGCCACGTATCTGCCGCATCAGCATCATTTGGCAGTGCCTTCAACACTCGGCGTAGTTCCAGCTCATCACTTTCGCTATCCATTAATGCTGAAAGCGATTCCCGTGTGTTTTGACTCATACTTCACACCCTCACACTGTGTTAAATGAAGCCTTACCGCAGCACGGCAAATAAGCAGCGACCGCTGTAACAACTCCACTGGCCAAGATCTGATAACAACTCGCTTAGTGCAACGCACCTCGCATGATGCTGCCTCATTCTTTGGTACATCAGCCGCTTGATGCGACATGGTAGCTCTAAAGCGTCACGGCTGCTTGTTCTCATCCGCTCAACGGAAGCAACTGATGAGTATGACGCTTTGCCTGCCAGACAGTTCACAAAAAAAGGAAAAACGTAATTTTCTGTGTCCTGACCGTTACCTGCAACTTCTATCGGCAACTTCCAGCAGCCAGCAGCACTGTGTTTATTCAGCTCTATCGACCACTATTCGTCGCGACTGTTCCGTGCAGTCGTCACTAACGGTCGAATGTGTTCATCCACCGCTTCACGCGCGCGAAAAATCCGCGAACGCACAGTCCCCACTGGGCACTGCATTACCTGAGCAATATCTTCGTAGGCAAGACCATCCAGTTCGCGCAGCGTAATGGCCGTACGTAGATCGTCCGGTAGCTTTTCAATCGCCTCAAAAACGGCGGCTTCAAGTTGATCACGTGCGATAGCAGCTTCTGGCGACTCGGCATCTGCCAATCGGCCACTCTGATCGACAAGCTCTGCATCCACGATGTCCAGGTCGCTACCAGGTGGTCGTCGGCCCCGAGACACCAGATGGTTTTTAGCCGTATTGATAGCAATGCGATACATCCAAGTATAGAAAGCACTTTCAGCACGAAACTTACCGAGCGCTCGATAGGCTTTGATAAATGCTTCCTGGGCCACGTCCTGGACCTCAGAGTGATCGTGTACGTAGCGACCGATCAAACCAATAATTTTATGCTGGTATTTTTTTACCAGCAGATCAAACGCGCGCGTATCACCTTTTTGGGCACGTTCGACAAGCTGTTGATCCGTTTCCCGAGTGCCCATTCACACGCCCCTCCAGCTCGTACGACATGCGTCGAGCCCTATTTCTGTCACCCCTTTTGAGCGGGCCTTCACAGCAAGCAGCATAGCGTCCCTTGGGCATTAATTAATGACAATGATGACAGCGGCGACCAATATGCCGCTGTGTTTATGATTCATAACGCTAAGTGTTACGCGTTCTGTACGAGGCATCAAGCGCTTACACACTACTTGCAAAATCTTGAAGCTGACACTGCTCAACGCTTTCAAGTTCCTCAAGAATTGATTTTTACCACCCTGACACGCCATAGTAGGCGTTATTTTTCGCTCACTGCGCACGCATAGGTAGCTAGATGTCAGAACAACAGGTCCATAACCTTAACGTCCTCGCTCAGGATGTCCTCACCACGCCCGACGCACTCAAGCGGGCGGTTCCTCTTACCGATACCGCTGAACGTACGGTCATTGAAGGGCGTCAAACCATTCAGAATATTCTGGATGGTAAAGATCCACGCCTGTTAGTTGTCGTCGGCCCCTGCTCTATCCACGATGTAGACGCAGCGCTGGATTACGCCCGCCGCTTGCGTAAACTGGCCGACCAGGTCAACGATAGTCTTTATATCGTGATGCGCGTGTATTTTGAAAAGCCTCGCACAACGGTCGGCTGGAAAGGCCTTATCAACGACCCGCACCTCAACGACTCCTTTGAGATTGATGAAGGCCTGCATATTGCGCGCAAGCTGCTGGTCGACCTGGCGGACATTGGCTTGCCGCTGGCGACCGAAGCACTCGACCCCATTTCGCCTCAATATCTGCAAGACTGTATCAGTTGGTCAGCGATTGGTGCACGTACCACTGAGTCACAAACCCACCGCGAAATGGCCTCAGGCCTCTCCTCACCGGTCGGTTTTAAGAACGGAACCGATGGCAGCCTGGACGTCGCTATCAATGCGCTGCAGTCCGTGGCGAGCCCGCATAATTTCCTGGGCATTAACCCAGCCGGTCAAGTAGCCATTATTCGCACCCGGGGTAACGCATACGGCCACGTCGTTCTACGGGGCGGTAACGGCAAACCCAATTACGACAGTGTTAGCGTGACGCTGGCTGAAAAAGAGCTTAAAAAAGCCAATCTTTCTGCCAATATCATGATCGACTGTTCTCACGCCAACTCTAATAAAGACGCGGCTTTACAGCCATTGGTATTGGAGAACGTGACCAACCAAATCCTTGAAGGCAACACCTCTATCATCGGCCTGATGGTGGAATCCAATATCGGCTGGGGCAATCAAAAAGTCCCCGCGGACCTAAGCCAACTGCAGTACGGCGTCTCCATTACGGATGCCTGCATCGACTGGGATACGACGGTAGAAACGTTTACCCGCATGAACGATAAGCTGGCACCGGCACTTGCCAAGCGCATTGCGCAGTAACCTGACTGCATGCACATGCCCCGCTATGGCGTATGCCATAGCGGGGGGGCAGATGATTACAGGTGGCTTATGGGTGAATCTCGCGCCTGAACGGTGGTAAAGCATCCAGTAGCGCCTGACCGTAGCGCCGGGTAATCACACGCTTGTCCAACAACGTAATGACCCCCTGGTCGCTCTCTTTACGAATCAGCCGCCCACAGGCCTGCACCAGTTTAATCGAGGCATCCGGCACGCTAATACGCATAAACGAGTTCCCGCCCTGGCTCTCGATCCACTCGGCAAGCGTCGCCCCTACCGGGTCATCCGGCACTGAAAACGGCAGCCGCGTGATCACCACGTGGGTCAAATAGTCACCAGGCAGATCAATCCCTTCAGCAAAACTGGCTAGCCCAAAAATAATACTGCCTTTGCCCTTGTCGACCGCCGCGCGGTGCCGCTCAATTAACTCTCGTTTGGGCAGCGCATCCTGGGCAAGCACCCGCTCTCTGATGGCCGCTGGCAGACTTTTCTCTACCGCGCGAAGCTGCGCACGAGAAGAAAACAGCACCAGGGCCGCCTCTTTATCGGTCAATTGCGTGACAAACTGAGCGATCGCATTTTCATGTGCATCGCGATCACCCGGGTCCGTCGCCTCCTTTGGCACACGCAGCACCGCATTGGCATAATCAAACGGGCTGGGCAACGCCTGGTAGCGGTACCGATTAGCCAACCCGGCGCGCTCCTGAATGCGTTCAAATCGACCCAGTGCAGTCAGCGTTGCCGAGGTGACCACTGCACCATGGCAGCGCCCCCACAAATGCCTGGCAAGTGTATGGGCCGCTGATACAGGGCTTGCAGAAAACTCAATCTCGGGCTCACCCGCCACCCGACTTAGCGTAAGCCACCGAGCACTTGGCGGCACGTTAGGGGCATCCTTTTCACTAAACGCTTGCCATAAGGCGTGGGCTTCCAGGGCGCGGCCATGCAGCAGGGCGACCAGTGGCAACCAGCTTTCCGCTTGTTCGCGATCAAGCCCGGTCTGCTTATCAGGATCAAGGCTTTCACGCAGAATCTCGCTGATGCTTTCCAGACAGCGCGAGAGCGTGGCAAACATCACCAGCAGTTGCTGCGCCTGTTCACGCAGTGCATCAGGCACCTGGCCTTTTTCAAACCGCGATTGCAGTATGTTTTCTTCATCGGACAGCCCATTGGGCCGCCCTGCCAGCTGGTGCCCTACGCTAAACACATCGCCTAGCACAGGTTCCAGGCCATGGATGGCCTCGGGCAGGCTTGCCAGTAAGCGCGCGATGGTGGGCTGCACCGCCAACGCCTGATTCAGGTCGGTCAAACTGCTTTTAAGCGTGTTTAACCAACGCACACAGCCGTGTACGGCAAACCGGTGGGCGAAATGCGAAAGCGCCTTATCAGGCAGGTGATGGCCTTCATCAAAGACAAAAATGCAGTCGGCAGGATCCGGCAAAATCGCCCCACCTCCCAGCGCCAAATCCGCCAGCACCAGGTCATGGTTGGCAACGATGACATCTGCATTTTCAAGATCACGACGCGAGCGAAAAAAGGCACAGGCGCCAAAGTGGCCACAGCGCCTACCGGTGCATTGGCGGTGGTCTACTGTTAGCCGCCGCCAGTGGGCATCATCAATGGTGGTGGGCCAGTTATCGCGGTCGCCCTCCCACTTACCCTGCCCATAGGCGTCCGTCATATCAGTGGCAAGCACGGTAAAATCGCTGCTTTCAGTTTGCAGCGACTGCTCGAATAGCGAAAGCGTCGGGTTAGGCTCAGCGCCTTCCATTACCTGGTCCAGCTTGGCCACACACACATATCGGCCGCGACCTTTCGCCAACGCGTAGCGAAAGACAATGCCACTATGGCTGGCAAGCGCGGGCAAGTCCTGATTTAGCACTTGCTCTTGCAAGGCAACCGTAGCGGTCGAAATGACCAGCCGCTTACCACGCGCTTTCGCAATGGGTAATGCAGCAATCAGATACGCCAGCGTTTTGCCGGTGCCGGTGCCTGCCTCCAGCACACAGATATGACTGTCGCTGGTGCGCTTGCCTTCGCTATCGCTTTCGATATCCCCTAACGTGCGGGCAATCTCAGCAATCATCAGGCGCTGCCCGTAGCGTGGAGTCAGCTCAAGCTTTTCCACCACGCGACGATAAGCGTCCTGAATATCGCTTTTTAGGGCATCATCAAGCATGTGCTTTACAGCATACCTTCCGGCGGATGTTCGCAGGGCAGTTTGCCGTTGATATAGCGTTCGATCTCAGGCAATGAGAAGGCATCTTCTTCGCCCACAAAGCTGATGGAAACGCCTTTGGCGCCTGCACGACCGGTACGACCAATACGGTGAACGTAGTCTTCCGGGTCTTCAGGCAGCGTGTAGTTGATGACGTGGCTTACGTCTTCAATGTGAATTCCGCGGCCTGCCACATCCGTGGCAACCAGCACTTGAATGTCACCTTCGCGGAAACGCTCAAGTGTAGTGATCCGCTGGTTTTGCGGTACGTCACCCGACAGCATGGCCGCACTGATACCGGCTTTTTTCAGCAGGTCATCCAGCTTACGAACCAAATCGCGGCGATTACCGAATACCATCACACGCTCAAAGCTCTCTTGCTCAAGCAGGTTTACCAGCAGGCGCTGCTTATCGTCGTCCGAGACGAGATAAACACGCTGGTCAATATCCGCCTGGTTTTCAACCGTGACTTCAATCTCAACGTGGGCTGGGTTAACCGTCCACTGATTGGCCAGATTGAGAATATCGTCGGTAAAGGTGGCAGAAAACAGGAACGTCTGGCGCTCTTCTGTCTTCGGCGTGTAGCGAATAATACGCTTCACGTCAGGAATAAAGCCCATCGACAGCATACGGTCGGCTTCATCCAATACCAGCACTTCCACTTCAGAAAGGTCGATATCGCGCTTTTGATGGAAATCCAGCAAGCGGCCTGGCGTTGCGACCAGGATATCAATCTTTTTGCCCAGACTTTCGCGCTGCTTTTGATAGTCCATCCCACCAACAACGCTGGCCACGTTCAACTGCGTAAAGCGAGCAAGCGCCTTGGCGTCTTTTTCGATTTGCAGGGCCAACTCACGCGTAGGCGCAATAATCAGTGCTCGCGGCGCACCGGGCTTTTGACCATCAGGTGCAGGCTCTTCAAGGAAGTACGCCATTACCGAGATCAAAAATGCAGCCGTCTTGCCGGTACCGGTTTGCGCTTTACCCACTATATCGCCACCCAGCAGCGTTGCACGTAGCGCTTCAGCCTGGATCGGTGTGCAGTATTCAAACCCTTGGGCATGAATGGCGCGCATCAACGGTAGCGGCAGATCAAAGTCATGAAAGCGCCATTTGCCAGCCACGGCAGGCACCTGAAACTGACGAAGATCCCAGCTAGACTGGCGGCGACGCGGTTTCCGACGGCGACGTTTCGGCTTGCGGTTCTGGGCCGATGCTATGGTCTGTTCCGACTCGCTCATAGGCTATGTATCTGTCCATTACTGTGAATGTTAGGCATCACGAAGCGCGTATTGTATCAGGGGTTGGCGCTAAGAGCGCGTCCTGCTGTCGAAGGTAGGCCAGAGCCTGTTAGAATATGGCTTAATTCGACATAAGGAGCGCGACATGACGCGTAAGAAAAAAACACGTTCTTTGGCTGACAAGGTGACGATTCGCACCGGGCGCCGCAAAGACTATAAACAGTGGCGCCATGATAACCCCGACCAGGTGACCTCTTCACGCCGTTTTGTCGCCAAAAAGCAGCAGCAGCGTAAACTTCAGGCAGAGCGCAAGCTGGCGCGCCAACAGGAGGGCCAAAGTATCGCCATCCATCCTGACAAAGAGGCGGATCATACGCCAGAGGATAAATCGTAATGCGATTGGTTTCTTTCAACATCAACGGCATCCGCGCTCGGCTTCATCAGTTGCAGGCCTTGATTGATACCCAGCAGCCTGACGTTATAGGCCTGCAGGAAACCAAAGTACAGGACAGCGAGTTCCCCCTAGCCGATGTAGAGGCTATGGGCTATCACGTCTATTACCATGGGCAAAAAGGCCACTATGGGGTGGCGTTAATGTGCCGCCAAAAGCCCCAGGACATCTTTTATGGCTTTCCCGATGATGGCGAAGAAGCGCAGCGGCGCATGATTGGCGTACGCTTGCTGGCTGATGACGGCGAATCAGTCACCGTTTGGAACGGCTACTTCCCACAGGGTGAAAACGTTAGCCATCCGACGAAATTTCCCCATAAAGCGCACTTTTACCGCCAACTCACAAGTCTGCTCAACAAACATTACCGTGCGGACGAGCGTCTAGCGATTATGGGTGATTTTAACATTTCACCTGAAGATCAGGATATCGGTATTGGCGAGGCAAGCCGCAAGCGCTGGCTGCGTGAAGGCAAAGCAAGTTTTCAGCCGATTGAGCGCGAATGGCTGGCGGGCATCAAAGCCTGGGGACTAACCGACAGCTATCGCCTTTGCTACCCAGAGAACAATGAGCGGTTCAGTTGGTTTGATTATCGTTCCAAAGGCTTTGACCGCGAGCCCAAACGTGGCCTACGGATCGACTATATTCTAGTAACACAGCCGCTTGCCGACTGCATTCAGGCAGCGGGGATCGATTATGAGCTGCGCGCTATGGAACGCCCCTCCGACCATGCACCGACCTGGAGCGATTTTGCGATTACGCTCAGTACTTCTGACGTTAATTGAAATTGGCCAGCCACTGGCTGGCTTCTTCATCGCCCAACTCAGCTGCCTGAAAAAGTGCCTGCTCGGCCTGCTCTTCATTTCCCCAGGCATAAGCCAACTGCCCATATTGGCGCCAGTCCTTGGCCGCTTGGGTATATTCAGCCAATGCCTGCCAGGCACTTAGCGCATTGTCGACGTGCCGGGCCTGTTGCCAGGACGTGGCGAGCAAGCGTAACGAGTGCTCATCTCGCTCAAGCTCCCCCTTCGCCAAGGCATTTTCCACATGCTCTGCGGCCCGCGCAGGCGTTCCTCCGCTTCGATGCAGCTGAACCAGTAGCCAAAAGTCATCCTTTGTTTCCAGCTTACCCAACTGCCACGCCATTTCCCACAAGCCAGCGGCAACGCCTGGCTGGCCTGCCTGCTGGGCAAGCCCCGCTGCCTGCTGCCACGCATCTCTATCGCTTTGTGGGCCCAGGCCTTCAACCAACCAGCCAAGCGCCTGCTCGCTTTGCCCTGAATGTCGTAGTACGGCAAGCGCCAGTGCTTGCTGGCTCTCATCAAGCGCTTGTGTCTGCTCAACGGCCTGATTCAGCCGCTCAGCAGCAGCATCCCACTGCGCCTCTTGCGCCATCAGACGCACCAACTGCCATAGCGCGGCGATATCCTGCTCGCTCTCTAGCCATTCGCTCAATAAATCAATGGCCTGCTCATTTTGCCCCGCCACACGCCGCAGCGATGCTTCTTCACGCAACCAACGCGCTGCCTGCTCTGCACCCACACCGCTGGTCTGACGCGCCAATGCGAGATGATCAGCGGCCTGAGCAGGCTTTTCCTGGCGAGCCAAAGCGCTTGCCGCCAGCTGATGGTAGAGCGCACTGGCCCAACGGTCAGAAACATTTCCTCCAGCCAATCGATTCGCCTGGGCGGTGGCGCGTTCAGCCACGGTCTCAAACGCACCACTTTGCAACTGCTCTTGCTGCGTTTTCAAATCACGAATGATGTCACCCGAAAGCGGTGCATCGGCCTGAGCGGCAGAAGCCCAAACACTGAACATTAGAATCCATGCTAAACGCTGCATTCCGCTACCTCAATTGAAACTCTATGCGCTGTGTGGCACGCCGGATCTGCTGGCTGCTGGCAAACTGCCACTGCCCAATAGCCTTTTGGGCGGCGTCATCAAATACACGCCGTGGCTGAGAATTCGTTACTCGAACGGAGGACCGGTCAACGCTACCATCGCGACGAATAATAAATTCCACCTCAACGAACCCTTCCATACCTCTGCGCTGCGCGCGCGGTGGATAATTAGGGTTAACACGATTGGTAGGCGCCACCTGCCCGACACTTACTGGCTCGTTGGAAGGCGGCGCTTCGGCTACCGGGGCCGCTTCACGCTGAGCGGGTGCCTCCGTGGGCGTCTCTACTGGCGCTGCTTCCGTCGGCGGCTCTGGGGATGGCTCAGGTGCAGGTTCCGGCTGCGGTGCGGGCTGAGGCTCGGGTTGAGGCTCGGGCGCTATTTCCGTTAACTCCGGCAGCTCATCCTCCATCTCCACCGGCTCGACGGGTACGTCAGGTAGCTCTACATCAGGCAGCTTAATAGCACTATCGGTTACCGGAGGCGGCTCGGGTGTCGGCATGGGCGGCGGCGCCTGCTGAGGCGTGGCTTGCGCAGGCTGTGGCGCTGGCGCCACTTCTGGCGCTTCCACCATATTCATGGTCATGGTCATTATCGGCGTTTCAGGCTCGCTTTCTGGCGGCGTTACCAGTAGTGCCAGCAGCCAAAATAGACCCACTGCCAGCGTAATTCCCACCAGAAAGGACACCGCATGACGTATCATGGCGCACTCCGGCTCGCAGCGACGGCCACCTGCTCTACCCCGGCCTCTTTAAGGCGATCCATAACTTCAATGAGCAGCCCGGTCGTCGATGCCCGGTCCGCCTGAATCACAGCAGACCCTTGCTCGGTCAACATACCGGCCACTTCCCGCCCTACGTGATGGACATCCACTGGCTTACCGTCCACCCAGACAGCACCTTCAGGTGTAATAGCCACCAGCACCTGCGCTTCCGGGCGTGGACTCGCCGCACTCGATTCCGGGCGTTCAATCTCGATACCGCTCTCTTTAATGAAGCTGGTCGTTACGATAAAGAAGATCAGCATAATGAACACCACATCGAGCATGGGCGTCAGGTTGACTTCATTGCTTTCTGCGTTTGCGTCCATTGAACGGCGTCTACGCATCACTCTCCTCCAAGGCACGTGCCAGCCGGTCATGCAACCGCTGATCTTCTCGACGAATCACGTGCTCTAAACGACTAATAAACAGAAGCCCCACGACCGCAATCGCCATGCCGGTTAACGTAGGCAGCGTTGCACGCGCCACGCCATCGGCCATCGCACGCGCCTGATGCGTGTCACTCATCGAAAGGCTATCAAATACGGTAATCATGCCGGTAACAGTACCCAGCAGGCCTAGCAAGGGGCAGAGCGCGACCAGCAGTTTTAACCAGGGCAGCGGACGACGAAGCCTGGCCACCAATGCTTCTGTCCACACGTGACGTAGCGTGCGCGCGCTCCAGCTGCGGTGGTCGCGGCGCTCCGCCCAGCGACGAATCAACTGCCGACGGGCGGAACGCCAGGTAATGCGGTAGTACCACCAGCGCTCTATCGCCATGCCGAACACCAGCACCGCGACCAACGCCAGCACGACCAGAACCGCACCACCGGCATCGACTAACCGCTCTACCGGTTCAAGCCAGAGAGGTAGCGTGGGCATATCAATTCACCGACGTAGCATGAGCAGTAGATTGAGCTTCTAAATGATCCGCCAAGGTCGCACTCGCCTCGCCTTCAATCACTTGGCTTAAGTGACGGCTGCGGCTTGAAAGCGCCGTTTGCGCAAACAGCAAAGGCACCGCCGTAATAAGGCCCAGCACCGTGGTGACCAATGCCTGGCTAATCCCCCCTGCCATGAGCTGCGGATCGCCGGTGCCAAACACGGTAATCGCCTGAAACGTTATAATCATGCCGGTCACCGTTCCTAACAACCCCAGCAGCGGTGCAATAGCAGCCAATAGCTTAACAATGGGCTGACCCCGCTCAATGCGCGGCAACTCTGCCAGTACCGCTTCATCCAAACGTGCTTCTAACGCTTCAGGGGTTTGGTGCTTATCCATCTCTTTAAAGCGAAGCAACACGCGGCCTAGTGGGTTATTCGACTGCAACTGGTTAAGCGACTGACGTTGACGGCGCACGCGAAGACTCTGTAGCACCAAGTAGGCATATTGCCCCAGCGCCACCAGCAGACCCAACACCCCCAGCACGACGATGACATAACCGACATACCCGCCCTGCTGGAAACGCTCCCACAGGCTAGGACGTTGAGAAAGCGCCTGTAAAACGGGGCCTTGAGTGGGGTCAATCAGGAATTCCCGGCTTTCTCCCTGATGGTAAGCCGCGAGCACACTTTGAATTTCGTCTGGCGTACGCGGCGCTTCGGCCAAATGACTGACGTCACCTTCTTGCTGAAGTAGTGCATTTTCCGTAAACGCGGCGAAGTCACCCAATCGAACCACGTTACGGGGCGCGATCGCGCCGCTGGAATCCGCGACCGGAAGCTCCAAACGTTCAACCTGCCCGGTTTTTGCAGCCAGCGTTGCCAAACTGTCGACCACGTTTTCTAGCTGACGACGTTCAAGCACTTCCGCGTTATCCAAGCGAGGCGGCAGTATCTCTTCTTGCAAGGTTAACCAGCTATCTTCACCCAATGCGTTGCGCACTTCGGTACTGTGTCGTGCAAGGTTTGCCAACAAGCCGGAAAGCGCTTCACCCTGTTCGTTCTGACGCTCGGTTAACTCACTGGCCTGCTCAGCCTGCTCGGTTTGCTGGGCTTGCAGCGCCTCACGCTGCTCCTCGGCTGACTGGTGGGCGGCGCGAGCCTCTTCAAGCGCTGCATTTAACGCTTGCTGATCTTCCAAAAAGCGCGCCAAGCGCTCCTGGTCACGCGCCTCAGCGGCCTGGCGTGCTTCGCGTAGCGATGAAACAGGCTCACTTTGCGCCGAGACGCCGAAACTGACGGCGACAAGCCCCACCAACAAACCAGCACTTACCAGGCGTTGCAGACGTTGACGATTGACGCTCATGGCTGACCTCCCTGCTGTTCTGCAACGGTAATGGATAGCGGCAACCTCAATAGATCCGGCGTGCGCTGGTCAGCGGCGATGCGCAGACCATTGCGGACTTCGCGCCGTGTTCGCTCATCCAACGGTAGCCATTCATGGTTGGCGGCATCCCAAACACCGCCTTCCCGAGCGTCTGGCGTCAGGTAGTAAAATCCAATTCTACCGACGCGTAGATAATCCACTTCCCGAGCATTGCCTTCAGGGCTTTGCAAACGTCCGCGCCAGTTATCAATGTCACGGCCGTATTCAAGCTCTACTCGCCATGCTTCTAATAAGCCGTTGATCCGCTCAACGGTGTTGCTGCTCTGCGCCTCATCAGAGTGCACGACTCGAGCCAAGCGCTCATCGCGCAAGAACGGCATATCCTGCTCAATCCAGCGCGTTAGCTGTGCTTGCATATCCTGCTCGATAAGCGGTAGCGCCGCGCGTGTCTCTTCCAGGGTATTCAGTGCAGTACTTAAACGCTGCTGACGTTCGGCTTCTTCTACCAAACGCGCACTTAGCGACGCGTTTGTGGCCTCCATTTGGCGAGTCTCACGCTCTAGCCGACGTAACTCTTCTAGCGCGCCCCGGGTCTCTTCATCGGCTGCATCAATTTGCTGCTGCAGGGCCGCCTGGGTTTGTTGGGCTTCTACGCTCTGGGCCGCCTGGCCCGCTGTTTCATCGCTTGCCATTAGCCCACCGCTGACTAGCACGAAGGCTAAGCAACACGTACGCACGGCAAAGAAAGACCTGTTCAGCACGTCGACTCTCCGTTACTGCCTAGCGAGCTTTACCATTAGCCACACTAGAAACCAATTAAGTATAAGAACGATTTGCGTTTAAATTCTACGCGTTAGCCTACCACCATCTCAATAAATGACAATATTTATCATTAACATTAAGACGTTTTTTTGCTTTATTTTGGGTATAAAAAAGGGCGCCAAATGGCGCCCCGCTTATAATGGTGATGCTTGATGTCTTAAACATTCAACATGACACATGCCTTTATGGCTCAGTCTTTATGGCACGGCCTTTATGACACGGTCCTTATGACATAGCCTTTGGTTAGCGGCGCAAGAGGAAGCTCCCACGCCTGCTCACGGCTTACCCATTTGGCTTCAGCGATTTCAGCGGCCGCCTCTACCAGCTCATCAATCACCAGCCCATAGAGCTGCGCTTCAATCGTCATGCCAGGCTCATTCGCCGCCGGGGCCTTCTGTACGCCCAAAGGAAGCAGCCGGTCTTCAGTGACATGCAAACCGAGCTCTTCTTTAAGCTCACGACATAGTGCTGCCAGTGCCGTTTCACCCGGGTCGATCTTACCGCCCGGCTGCATAAAGAAAGCGGTGCCCTGTTTACGCACCAGCAGCAGTCGACCATCCAGGTCACTTACAACCGCCGCTGCGATTTTCAGTACACTGGCCGTGTTTGGCGTTACATCTGGCATGGCCCTTCCCTCTTTTTACCGCTTACCGGATGAGACTATTAAAACTCCCAGTCATCGTCTTCAGTGGCAATGGCTTTGCCAATAACATACGAGGAGCCAGAGCCTGAGAAGAAGTCGTGGTTTTCATTCGCACTGGGCGACAGAGCCGCCATAATCGTCGGGTCAACGTCGGTCACGCTACTGGGGAACAGCGGCTCATAGCCCAGGTTCATCAGCGCTTTGTTGGCGTTATAATGAAGAAATTTCTTCACATCTTCCGACAGCCCCACTTCGTCATACAGTGACTCGGTGTAGCGCACTTCATTATCATACAGCTCAAGAAGCAGCTCATACGCGTAATCCTTGACTTCCTGCTGACGCTCGGGCGTGGCTTCTGCCAAGGCTTGCTGGAATTTGTAGCCAATGTAGTAACCGTGTACCGCTTCATCGCGAATAATCAAACGAATAAGATCAGCGGTGTTGGTTAGCTTGGCGTGGCTGGACCAGTACATGGGCAGATAGAAGCCCGAATAGAACAAAAAGGACTCCAAAAATACGCTGGCCACCTGGCGCATCAACGGGTCATCAGAGCGATAGCGCTCCAGAATCAGTTCTGACTTAGCCTGGAGCGTGGGATTCTCTTCACTCCACCGGAAGGCATCATCCACATCGCGCGTGGCGCATAGCGTCGAGAAAATCGAGCTGTACGAGCGCGCATGCACCGACTCCATAAACGCAATATTGGTGTATACCGCCTCTTCATGGGGTGTGCGAGCATTTTCCATTAGCACCGGAGCACCAATGCTGCTTTGGATCGTATCCAGCAGCGTCAGGCCTGTAAACACGCGAATGGTTAGCTGCTTTTCCTGCTGGGTCAGTGTGTTCCACGATTGAATATCGTTGGAAAGCGGCACTTTTTCCGGCAGCCAAAAGTTACTGGTCAGGCGATTCCATACTTCAAGATCCTTGTCATCCTGAAGACGGTTCCAGTTGATCGCATTCACCCGCGATAAGCGTTGCGTGGTAGTCATGAAATAACTCTCATTAAAAGCGCCGTATTACATACGGCGCACAAGTACAGAATATCAAATGCTGGCAATTTGCCAGGCACGGGCATTAAAGCGTGCAGGAAACACAGCCTTCCACTTCAGTACCTTCCAGCGCGCTTTGGCGCAGACGAATGTAATAGAGCGTTTTAATACCTTTTCGCCACGCGTAAATCTGCGCCTTATTGATATCACGCGTTGTCGCAGTGTCCGGGAAGAACAGCGTCAATGAGAGTCCCTGATCAACGTGCTTGGAAGCCTCAGCGTAGGTATCAATAATCTTCTCAGGGCCAATTTCATAAGCGTCCTGGAAGTAATCAAACGTGGACTCGCTCAAGAACGGCGCAGGGTAATAAGCACGCCCCAGCTTGCCTTCTTTACGAATCTCGATCCTGGCCGCTACCGGGTGGATACTTGAGGTCGAGTGGTTAATATAGGAAATAGAGCCCGTGGGCGGCACCGCCTGCAAGTTGCGATTATAAAGGCCGTGGGCCATTACCGAGGCCTTGAGCTCCTGCCAGTCCTGCTGAGTAGGCAGCGTGATGTCGCTACGCTCGAACAGGCCGCGTACTTTATCGGTGCGTGGCAGCCACTCCTGGTCGGTATATTTATCGAAGAACTCGCCCGTTGCATATTTGGAGTCTTCAAAGCCTGCAAACGTATCATTATGCTCAATCGCCAAGCGGTTCGACGCGCGGATGGCATGAAAGGCGATGCAGTAGAAATACAGGTTGGTAAAGTCCAACCCCTCTTCAGAGCCATAATAAATGTGTTCGCGAGCCAGGTAACCGTGCAGGTTCATCTGACCAAGACCAATAGCGCGTGACTTGGCATTACCTTCGGCAATAGAGGGTACGCTACGTAGATTGCTCATTTCTGAAACTGCGGTTAACCCGCGAATGGCGATCTCAACGCTTTCGCCAATATTGCCGGCGTCCATTACCTTGGCGATGTTCATCGATCCCAGGTTACAGGAGATATCCTGACCCATTTGGCGATAGCCAAGATCATCGTCGTATTCGGTAGGTGTATTGACCTGCAGAATTTCCGAACACAGGTTACTCATATTGATACGACCAGCAATCGGGTTCGCCCGGTTGACCGTATCTTCAAACATGATGTACGGATAGCCCGACTCAAACTGCAGCTCTGCCAGTGTCTGGAAGAACGCCCGCGCATTGATTTTGTGCTTACGGATACGCGCGTCCGCGACCATCTCATGGTATTTCTCGGTAACGCTGACGTCGCCAAACGGGACGCTATAAACGCGCTCAACGTCGTAAGGCGAGAACAGGTACATATCGTCATTGCGCTTGGCAAGCTCAAACGTAATATCCGGAATCGTCACGCCCAGCGACAACGTTTTAATGCGGATTTTCTCGTCAGCATTTTCACGCTTGGTATCCAAAAAACTCAGGATATCGGGGTGGTGCGCATTCAGATAAACCGCGCCAGCGCCTTGGCGAGCACCCAGCTGGTTCGCATAGGAGAAGGCGTCTTCCAAGAGTTTCATGATCGGGATAATGCCCGACGACTGATTCTCAATACGCTTGATGGGTGCGCCAGACTCACGGATATTGCTCAATAAAAAGGCAACACCGCCACCCCGCTTGGAAAGCTGTAGCGCTGAGTTAATCGAGCGACCGATCGACTCCATGTTGTCTTCAATACGCAGCAAGAAGCACGATACCAACTCACCACGCTGCTGCTTGCCGCAGTTCAGGAAGGTAGGCGTCGCTGGCTGGAAACGACCACTGATTATTTCATCAACCAAGGATTTTGCCAGCGCTTCATCGCCGCGCGCCAGGGTCAGTGCCACCATGCATACGCGGTCTTCATAGCGCTCAAGGTAACGCTTACCGTCGAACGTTTTTAGCGTATAGCTGGTGTAGTACTTGAAGGCACCTAAAAAGCTTGGAAAACGGAATTTGTAGGCATACGCCTGCTCAAACAACGCTTTAACAAAAGCGAAGCTGTATTGGCCGAGCATCTCCGCTTCGTAATAGCCCTCTTCCATCAGGTAATCGAGCTTTTCTTCCAGCGAGTGGAAAAAGACGGTGTTCTGGTTAACGTGTTGCAGGAAGTACTGACGTGCTGCTTCACGGTCTTTATCCAGCTGTAGTTCACCGTTGGCACCGTACAAATTAAGCATCGCGTTTAGCGCGTGGTAATCCAAAGTACGCGCTTCGGAAGCTCCCGTAGCCGGCCGTTTGGGTTCAGCCTGGTTTTTCGTGACTAGGTTTGTCGTTTCCAAAACTCTTCTACTCCTTTGCGAACCTTGGCCACGTCATCGTCGGTGCCAAATAATTCAAATCGATACAGCAATGGCACACGGCACTTTTCTGCAATAACGCGACCAGCCAGGCCATACGCATCACCAAAATTAGTGTTACCGGCAGCAATGACGCCGCGAATAAAGCGTCTATTCTGCTCATCGTTAAGAAAGCGAATAACTTGCCCTGGCACCGCACCTTTTGCCTCGCCGCCCCCGTAGGTGGGCGTGATTAATATATAAGGTGCTGTGGCATGTAGCGTCGGTTCATCACGCCCTAGCGGAAGACGCTGTGCGGCCAGACCAAGTTTTTGTACAAAACGATGAGTGTTACCTGATTTGGTGGAGAAATAAATTAGGCTGCCGACCTGGGGTGTTGCAGCGGCGGCGTCCACCAACATAGCAATTTTACGCCAACGCTTGGATACGGTCCGGGCGGAAACCCGACCAGTGATCATCACCAGCAACGACCACTGGAAGCTGGCGGTAGCCAAGGGCTTCTACTTCTTGCTGGGCACCCGACTCAGCGGTGATATCGATAACGGTATACGCTAGACCCTGTTTATCCAGAGCACGGTAGGTAGCAGTACACTGAACACAAGCAGGCTTGCTATAAATCTGGATTGCCATGGTCATTTTCCCCTTTTCATAGCGGTATTTTTCGGGCAGAGCATATCTAGTACCTCCCCCCCTCTGAAGACATCACGCATACTATATATAGACCATGGGAAAATCAATTCAAGCATATATAGTATTTTTTCATCCACAGGTTATTGACAGCTCATGCCCAGCCTACGGTCTGGAAACATCGGCATAGGGGCGGTCAGCATGGCTGACCGGTCCCCTGCCACACCACCCGGCATGCGGGTCCGCACCGGGCGGTTCGAGAAGTTGAGGTTATGAGAGACGGGGCACGCCCAGCCGATCAAAGTAGGCCACCGTTAGTACATGATGGACTCCCGACAGGCTGTTGTGCCACCAGCGACGACTCAACGCCGCCACCGATTGTGCCACCCTCGGCGTAGCGCCAAGACGCATCAGCTCACGATAAATCGTCTTACCCCGACGCCATTGTTTAAGGTGCAAAGCTCTTAACCGTCGTCGTATCCACCCGTCCAGCGATCGCCAGATACGAGGTGTTTGCGACAGCTTAAAGTAGCCTTGCCAGCCTAAAAGGTAGCGTCGCAGAGAGGCGACGACCTGTGCGATGCTGCGCCCGCCATTTCGGCGTGTCAGCTGCCTAATCCGCTGTTTAAATGCCCCCAATGCTTTTGCTGATATACCACGTCGGACATCTCCACCCTTGGCTTCCCATAGGGCGTAGCCCAGGAACTTGCGGCCAAACACGCTGGTGACCGCGCTTTTGGACTCATTGATCGTCAAGCGCAGCTTGCTGTAACAGCGACGTAGCAAAGCCATGACTCGCTCCCCTGCTTTCTGACTACGCACGTAAACGTTGCAGTCGTCGGCATAGCGAGCAAAGTGGTGTCCGCGACGTTCCAGTGTGCGATCCACCTCATCCAGCAGGATATTGGCCAGTAGCGGCGATAATGGGCCACCCTGCGGCGTCCCTTCATGCCGATGAATGACCACCCCTCCCTCCATTATCCCCGCATTCAAATACGCACGAACCAGATGGATAACACGAGTATCCTGGATGCGTTTCCTCAGGCGGTCTATCAGGATGTCATGATTGACTCGGTCAAAGAATCGAGACAAGTCAACATCGACAACGGTGTGGTAACCCTGCTGGGCGTAGCTCTGAGCAGCTAGTACGGCATCATGGGCCCGGCGGCCCGGACGGAAACCGTAACTGTGCTCGCTAAAAGTGGGATCGATCAGCGGTTGTAGAACTTGCAGCAGCGCCTGTTGAATAAGACGGTCAGTCACGGTGGGTATCCCCAGTTCTCGTTCGCTTCCATCTGGCTTCGGAATAGCCACTCGGCGGACAGGCTGAGGATAATATCGACTGGCAAGAAGCTGCTGTCGAATATCGGGCCAGGCCCACCTTAGGTGCTCGGCGGTCTGAGCAATATCCAGACCATCGATGCCTGCTGCTCCCTTGTTGGCACGCACGCGCTTCCATGCACGTAGCATGTTCTCTCTTGCGAAGGCCCGCTCAAGCAGACCTTGCCCTGCGTCCTCCGGCACTTGTCGCGGGAGGCCAGTTTCATCGCTGGAGCAGGACGACAAGGCTTCACCTTGGCATGCCTTCTCCCGCCCCGCAGTCGCGGGCATCTGATGCGTTACTGATCTCATCGACAAGACGTTTGACGCTCCTTCTCGTTCGGCCCTTTGCTCCAAAAAAAAACGAGGAGCAACTACGGCCTCTGCTGACTTCTCGCTCCGTGGGGTCACGTTGCCCTTTCAGGCATAAGGCGAGATCTCCCCGGGTAAGAACACACTCCTTCACCGCACAACCGCCGGATATACGCTACGTCGCCTTGGCCACAAGAGCTTCGCGGCTTCTTGCCCGCTCGCCCTGCTCGGCAGCGCCTCCTATCCGGTTCTTGTTCATCGGCTCGCGGTTTACGCTCCACGCTTCCTTCCCACGGTTGGTCACCCTTCCGCAGTTGCGCTTCGCTTCGTTCGCTGTGGCCAGCTTACGGGAGGACTTGCACCTCCAGGAGTGCGCCCGTGCCGGGCGCACAAAAAAACCGCCCCACAGAGGGGGCGGCATTGTGCAGGTGCCAACGGCTGGCATCCTGCCCGACATAGCGCTAAATTAAGCGATAGCAGCCTGGTAGCGACGCTCTACGTCTTCCCAGTTAACGACGTCGAAGAACGCAGCAACGTAGTCAGGACGCTTGTTCTGATACTTCAGGTAGTAGGCGTGCTCCCACACATCCAGGCCGAGCAGCGGCGTGTTGCCGTGCATCAACGGGTTATCCTGGTTCAGCGTGTTTTCAACAACCAGTTTTTTCGCGGGAGTCACGGAGAGCCATGCCCAGCCGCTACCAAAACGACCTACGGCTGCCTTTTTGAACTCTTCCTTGAAGGAGTCCAGGCCGCCTAGTTCGCTATCAATAGCGTTGGCAACATCGCCCTGAGGCTGACCACCACCGTTCGGCGACATCATTTGCCAGAACATGGAGTGGTTGGCATGGCCGCCGCCGTTGTTAATAACCGCTTGGCGCTTGGCTTCCGGCACACGGTCCAGGTTTGAGACGAGCTCTTCAATCGCAACGTCCTCAAGACCTGTGCCCTCAAGTGCAGCGTTGAGGTTATTGACGTACGTTTGGTGGTGACGCGAGTGGTGAATTTCCATGGTCATCGCATCAATATGCGGCTCGAGTGCGTCATAAGCGTACGGCAGTTCGGGAAGTGTATGTGCCATATTATCATCTCCTTGAGTGGCTTGCGTTGCGTTCATCATGATAGGTGTGGTCAGCCCACACCTTTTTCAACCGCTTTGGCGGCACTTTCTCACATTGCCCGTACTTTAGCCAACTACGGGCAGTTTATCTAATTTACTCTCCTAAAAAAGCCGGCTTTTAATAAGCCGGCTTGGGTAAACCAAGTCAATCCAGAAACGCCTTACAGCTTGCTCTCAAGTTCAGGCAGAATCTCGAACAAATCGCCTACCAGACCATAGTCCGCTACTTGAAAGATCGGTGCTTCGTCGTCTTTATTAATCGCGACAATGACCTTGGAGTCTTTCATGCCCGCCAAATGCTGAATGGCGCCCGAAATACCTACGGCAATATAGAGATCAGGTGCCACGATCTTGCCGGTTTGCCCGACCTGCATGTCGTTAGGAACAAAGCCTGCATCTACCGCTGCCCGTGAGGCGCCTACGGCCGCCCCCAGCTTGTCGGCGATACCGTCCAGCAGCTTGAAGTTCTCGCCATTGCCCATTCCGCGGCCGCCTGAAATAACCACTTTGGCGCCACCCAGCTCGGGTCGGTCGGACTGTGCAAGTTCTTCTTTAACAAAGCTTGACTGGGTATTTTCAACCACCACATCGACCGCTTCTAGCGTAGCGCTGCCGCTGCTGGCAACGGCATCAAACGCGCTGGAGCGTACGGTAATTACTTTCAGCGCATCATCACTTTTCACAGTGGCGATGGCGTTCCCCGCATAAATGGGACGCAGGAAGGTGTCAGCGCTCTCAATGCCAATGACGTCGGAAAGCTGGCTAACATCTTTCAGGGCAGCCAAACGCGGCAACACATTTTTACCGGTTGTGGAGGCGCTCGCCAGCACATGGGTGTAACCATTGGCTAGCTCCACCAGCAGCGCGCCCATGGGCTCAGCCAGTTGGTAAGCGTAAACAGCGTTATCTGCAACCCGCACCTTGCTGACGCCATCAAGCTTGGCGGCTGCTTCAGCGGCAGCCTGGACGCCCTCTCCAGCCACCAGAACGTCAATATCGCCACCGATGGCTTTGGCGGCAGCTACCACGTGAGCGGTGGCGCTGGCGAGTTGGCCGTCATTGATATCGGCAAGTACCAAAATGCTCATTAGATCAGCTCCTTTCAAAGCACTTATCTTGAAGAACTTATCTCAAAGAACTTTTCTTAAAGAACTTTGGCTTCGTTTTTTAGTTTATCGATCAATTCATCCACCGACGCAACCTTAATACCGCCTTTACGTTCTGCCGGGGACTCGACTTTCAAAAGGCTTACCTTGGATGCCACCTCAATGCCGTAATCGGCGGGGGTTTTGACGTCCATCGGTTTCTTTTTGGCCTTCATGATATCCGGCAGCTTGGCGTAGCGTGGCTCGTTCAAGCGCAAATCGGTTGTCACAATGGCAGGCAGCGTCAGCGCAATGGTCTGCAAGCCGCCATCGATTTCACGGGTAACGTTAACCGTATCACCATCAACGGCCACTTCTGAGGCGAACGTGCCTTGCGGCAAGTTGGTTAAGGCAGCCAGCATCTGGCCCGTCTGGTTATTGTCGGTGTCGATCGCCTGTTTACCCAGGATGACCAGGCCGGGCTGCTCTTCGTCAACCACCTTGGCCAGCAACTTGGCAACTGCTAGCGACTCCACTCGCGTGTCGGTTTCTATGTGAATAGCGCGGTCAGCACCCAGCGCCAGCGCGGTACGCAGCTGTTCCTGGGCGGCTTTGGGGCCAACGGTGACGGCCACTACTTCAGTCGCAACGCCCTTCTCTTTTAGGCGTACTGCCTCTTCCACCGCAATTTCGCAGAAGGGATTCATGGCCATTTTGACATTGGTAAGATCAACGTCAGAGTGATCTGCTTTGACGCGGATTTTGACGTTATAGTCGATGACGCGTTTAACCGCGACGAGTACTTTCATAGGTTCCTCGCTTGGCTGGTGGCAAAAGCCGTTAACCAAAGTCGGCACCCGCCCAGCGGACACCGCTTATAAAAGAGTCAGCCTCGCCATACGCGATGACGATGCCGAAGAGATTCATGCAAGCGTTTGATAGGCACGCAGTTACAAAACCTTGTTAATTTGCCACAGCCTGCCCAATGGCAACAATACCCATTCGCTACCGCTATAGTCGAACAATCACCAAACAGGGCTACGTTTGGGCCACTGAGCATGAAACGCGCTTTTAGCATCGTAGGCGTGACCTGACCACGGTATTATGCCTATCATGGAGCATAACCAGAAGCAAACGACCGTTTTATATTAAGGCCGTGTTTTTATAAGGCACTGCACTTATGAGAATAAGGAGAGACCAGGTGGAAAATGTTGAACGCGACGTCATGGACTTTGATGTAGTGATTGTAGGCGCGGGTCCTTCTGGGCTTGCCGCTGCCTGCCGCCTGATGCAGCAAGCAAATGAAGCCGAACAAGAGCTGACCGTTTGTGTCGTGGAAAAAGGCTCTGAAGTCGGTGCGCACATTTTATCTGGCGCGGTGTTTGAGCCACGGGCGCTCAATGAACTCTTTCCCGACTGGCAAGAGCGTGGCGCCCCTTTGAACACTCCTGCCATTCGCGATGATGTTTACCTGCTCAAAGATGCCCAAAAGGCACAGAAGCTGCCCAATTCGCTGGTCCCCAAAAGCATGCACAATACCGGCGGTGATCAAACGCGCTACGTGATCAGTGCTGGTAATCTGTGCCGCTGGCTTGCCGAGCAAGCTGAAGCGCTGGGCGTTGAAATTTTCCCTGGCTTCGCCGCCCAGGACGTCATTATTGAAGAAGATGCCGTACGCGGCATTTTGATAGGCGATATGGGCGTTGCCTCTGACGGCACGCCGAAAGATGGCTATATGCCGGGTATGGAGCTGCGCGCCAAATACACGCTGTTTGCCGAAGGTGCGCGTGGTCATTTAGGCAAACGCTTAATCAAGCATTTTTCCCTTGATGCTGGACGCGACCCGCAACACTACGGCATTGGCCTAAAAGAGCTCTGGGACGCTCCTGCTGACAAGCATGAACCAGGGCTTGTGGTTCACGGTTCTGGCTGGCCGCTGGATAAAGATACCTCTGGGGGCTGGTTCCTGTATCACGCTGAAAACCAGCAGGTGGTTGTCGGGCTGATTATGGATCTTTCCTATCAGAACCCTTGGCTTTCGCCGTTTGATGAATTTCAGCGCATGAAGCATCACCCGGCGCTTAGCCAATATCTGGAAGGCGGTAAGCGTGTAGCTTACGGCGCCCGAGCGCTCACCAAAGGGGGCTTTAACTGCCTGCCTAAAATGACGTTTGCAGGCGGCCTACTGATTGGCTGCGATGCAGGGACCCTTAACTTTTCCAAAATCAAAGGCCTGCATACCGCCATGAAGTCAGGCCTGGTGGCCGCTGAAAGCGTTTTTGAAGCCCTAAAAGCGGGTGATGAAGGCGCGCAAGAACTGACTAGCTTTACCCAAAAGTGGGAAACCAGCTGGGCTTACGAAGAGCTTAAAGAGAGCGCAAGCTTTGGACCCGCCATGCATAAGTACGGCACCGTGGGTGGCGGCGCTTACAACTTTGTTAATCAGTTGCTGGGCAACAAGCTGCCCAATGTTCACGATACGACCACTGATTACGGCGCTCTAAAACCGGCGGCTGAGTTTGAAAAAATCAATTACCCCAAGCCGGACGGAAAGCTCTCGTTTGATAAGTCGTCTTCAGTGTTTCTCTCCAACACCAATCACGAAGAGGACCAGCCGTGCCACCTGCACCTGGACGATCCTGACATTCCGATTAAGCACAACTTACCCAAGTATGCCGAGCCGGCCCAGCGTTACTGCCCTGCAGGCGTGTATGAAGTGGTAGAGGATGATGCTGGGCAGCCACGTTTTCAGATCAACTTCCAGAACTGCGTGCACTGCAAAACCTGTGACATTAAGGACCCGGCCCAGAATATTACCTGGGTAGCGCCTGAAGGCGGCGGCGGGCCCAACTATCCCAATATGTAAGCTGTAAACGACAGCGGCAAAAGAGCCACTTGCACCGCCTAACCGTTAGGCGGATTGCACAGGTGGCTCTAATCGCTCAATGGGTGCACGGCGAGCAATTAAACGTCGCCTGCCTGCTTGAACAAAACGCACATCAATGACCGGGTCAGAGGGATTACCTTCTACCGAGGCAATCTCTCCCTCACCAAAAACGGCGTGATGCAGCCGCTGTCCGGGGTAAAAGTGCTCCCCTGGCGCATAAGCGGCCTGGGGCTCCTTCACCTCGGGCGCCGTTAACGTAATATCGTCACGCCCTAACCGCTCAAGATAGCGCCGTACAATCGCTGGCGAAGCCGCCCGTAACACAGCGCTTGTGGGCTCGCTCTTCGCCAGACACTCGGCAACCTGCATGCTGTCCTGCCATGCGCTTTCAGCAATAAAGCGACTTGGACGATGCGAGCCACCATCGTGCATAACCAGAAGCTGCTCTTCGGCGCGAGTAATCGCGACATAAAAGAGTCGGCGTTCTTCTTCAAGGCGCTCATCGCTTAGCGGCGTATCCCGGCTATAATGCGGGAAGTCTTCCTCATTGACGCCGGCGACGACCACAAGCGGCCACTCCAACCCTTTGGCACCATGCACAGTTGAAATCAGGACACCCTCGGCCTGGTTTTCAACCGGACGCTCTAACAACGCTATAAAGGCGTCCGGATCAGGCACGCCTTGAGCCTGTTCGATCAGCACATCCAAAAGGCGGACGTCCTCCTCGCCTTTATCCCGCCGGGCTGCGGCACGCTTTAGCGTTTTTTCAGCGTCGATGCTTTCCACCACATGGCTAAGTAATTTAGCGGATGGCCATGCACGTAGCCGGGGAAGCTCACACAATAACGCCCAGCGTTTTTTTAACGTACGCCGTTGAAGCGGCTTTAGCTCAGTAAGCACGGGGTCATGCCGTTCTGGCCACTCTTGCGTAGTGGCCAACTGGTAGGCCAAGCGCTGTAGCCGTTCCCGCGCGACAAAAGGCGTTGGCTGAGAGAGCAGTAACAGCAAGTGTTCTGGGTCGTGGAGAAGCTCAGGACGGCGAGATAGCTTTAAGTAGCCCACTAACGCCTGCACCAACGGTAAGCGAAAAACAAAACGATCTTCACGCAGTAAGCGAAAGGGGATACCGGCCTGCAATAACGCCAGTTGGAACGGCACGGAAAGTGCCCAACTGCGCACTAACAGGCTGACCTGGTGAAAAGCGCGCCCCTGCGCACTCCAATCCATCAAGGTATCCAGCAGGACAGCACTTCCCTGCCCGACCGATACCCGCGTATGCGGATTATTTGCCGCCGCTAAACAGAGCTGATCGGGGCGTCGTTGATTGGCAACAATCGCATGATTCGCGGTTAATGCCAGCGCATGCCCATGGCGAAACGTCGTTGATAGTGGGTAATCGGTGGGCTGCCCGAAGGTCGCGGTAAAATCCTCCAGCATGGTGTCCGGCCGCGCACCACGCCACTCGTAAATGCACTGATTGGCATCCCCTACCGCCATAACCGCCGCCGTGCTACCCGCCAATACCGCAAGTAGGCGTTGCTGCGCCGCGTTGATATCCTGATACTCATCAATAATGACGTGGTCCAAAAAGCCTTCCACACGCTGGCGTAACGTAGCGTCAGCTTCCAGCGCCTGGAGCGGCCGATACAGCAAATCGGCGTAGGTCATAAGACCTTCATCCGCGAGCATTCGCTCTGCTTCGTTAAACGCGCTGGGGAAGTAATCAGTGTCCGGCTCGTAGTTAAGCCGCTCATAAAGTGCTTGAGGTTCGGCCATTTCTGCTTTGACCAGATTACAAAAATGCGCCAGCGCCTCCAGGCGCTCGCCCTCAATGGCCGCATCGCGCCGCTCAACGCTTTCACGCAGCACATGTAAACTGGCCTGGCGAAGCAAGCGCTCCAACTGCCAGTCAGCCGACAGCAATCGGCGTGGTGCGAGCACTCCCCAACGGCACAGACTTTGGGTTAATCGATGCCCCAGCGAGTGAAAAGTACGCACCGCAGGCAGCGCCTGCCCGTAGGGGGCCATGCTTACCAAGCGTTGATGAAAATCATCCCGTGCTGAGCGGTTAAACATCAATATCAGCATCCGCTTGGGCGCAACCCCACCGGCCAGCAGATGCAGCACTCGGGCTGCCATGGTGGTGGTTTTACCCGCACCGGCGACTGCCGCTACTCTGGCATGGCCGTTTTCATGATGGACAACAGCGTGTTGTTCTGCGGTTAACTTCACAAAGCCTCACTCGGTGCGCCATTATCGCCGCCAGCGGCGTCCTCAGCATCCACACAGCCGAGTGGAAACCACTCACCGGCACTCCACACACCGACTTCACACTGGCCATTAGCCAGTGTTTTCATACTTGCTGCATCAACCAGTTGATAAAACACATGGCGATGTAATCGGGCGGATAACCCATACCGGACAGCAATTTCCGGCAGCATCTCGCCACCTTGAGTCTCGCTGAACGCTAGAGGGTGTGTCGCGTCAAGGCGCACGACATCTTCAAACTGGGTCGTAAACCACCAGGCATCCTCATGAAAGTCGGCCTCAACAGCCACAAAAGGCAAATCGTCCACCTGGAGACACCAGCGCTCAACAGGCGTCACCAGGCAGTAGCCTTCCGGGTCGTGGCGCAACAGCGAGGATAGCAAACGCGCAACATCAAGGCGGGCAAACGGCTGCCCTTCGTGTAACCAGGTGCCGTCTGCTTGAATCACAATATTGATATCGCCAGACAGCGCTGGCCGCCACTGATCCACAGGCGGAATAGTGGCCCCACTTTGACGCTGCTGCAGGAGTCGATCAATATTCATTGCATCCGCCTTGCGCTAATACCGCTTAACGTGAAGACACGAGCCCAGACTGCGCCAGGGCTTGTTTAACATGCGCAGGCGCATCGGGCACGGCTGCTTTAAACAGCTGAAAGAAGTTGGCCGTCGTTTGCATGGCCACTTCATCGACGCTGATGCCCCGCGCCTTGGCGATGCACTCTGCCACCTCAACAACCCACGCAGGTTCGTTGGGTTTGCCACGGTAAGGCACAGGGGCCAAGTAAGGACTATCGGTTTCAATAAGCAGACGATCCAGCGGCAGTTGGCGGGCCAATTCACGCAGCGACGCCGCGTTATTAAAGGTAATAATACCGGACAACGAAATATAGAAGCCAAGCCGCACCGCTTCACGCGCCATGTCCAAGTCTTCCGTAAAGCAGTGGAGCACACCACCGACGCGTGGATCGCTATATTCTCGCAACAAGGCAAGCGTGTCTTCCTTGGCTTCCCGGGTATGCACGATAACGGGCAACTCAAGCTCGCGGGCAGCGATCAAGTGCTGCTTAAAGCGCTCATACTGCACCGCAACCGGCACGCTTTCCCGATAGTGATAATCTAGCCCGGTTTCACCAATGGCAATGGCGCCGTACTGCTCTGCGGCTTCTTGAATATCACTCGCCACTGGCTCTTGCACAGGCGTATGCAGCGGATGAAGGCCCGCAGAAATAGCGACGTCGCTATGCTCACGAGCAATCGCAGCGAGCCCTGGCATATCCTCAAGGCTCACTGAAATAGCCAAAAACTGGCTAACGTTTGCAGCTCTAGCCGCGTTTAGCGTGGCGGCGATATCACCACCATGCGTGTGCTCCGACAAACGATCCAAATGACAGTGCGAATCAACAAACATGAACGTCTCATCAACCAAAAAGAGAAATAAAAAGGCGGGATAACGCTAAAGCGTCAATGAAGGAGCCGTATGATCATCAGCTTCCAGCAGCATTTCGATGTGCTCGCGCAGAGCGCTATCCTTAAAGCTAAAGTGAACGCCAATTCCCGCAACGCGCTGACTACTTATCTCGTCAGGCGATACCCATACGACATCACCCAAAACCGTCAGGCGCTCACACTCACCTGGCAACGTGAGCAATAAAGTGACCTGATCACCCAGCGCATAGGGCGTTTTAGTCGGTACAAATAGACCTCCACGCTCCAAAAACGGCATATAAGCTGAAAATAGCGTAGACGCATCAGGCACGGTGAGGGCAAGGGCTTTTTGAATACTCATATCAACCTCGCTCGCCGGTAAATCCATGACCACCATCGTAACGACATGACTAGAAGGTGATGGTTGAAATCCATAGCCAACGCAATAACGCTATGAGCGCAGCAGCGCTGCCCAACGCACTAGCCATGCTTCAAGCACCAGTTGCGGGTTTGGATTGGCTCCAACCGCTAACAGGCGCCGCTGTTCTCGGGCGTAATCCAGCAAACGAAACCAATCCTGCGCACGGCCATTTTTGACCGCTTGGCGGTAAAGGGGTTCTAAATCGGGATTGTGCAGTACGCTTGCTTCACCTGAAATACCCAAGCGAATTAAGTCTTCAAGCCATGCGATACCGTACCACAAGATAGCGTCAATCGCTTGGCGGTCCAGCCGTGCGGCCTCCGATACCGGCTCAGCGCCTCGCACCAATTGCTCAAAGCAGTCATGAATCTGGTGGCGTAATGCCCGCTCTTCAGGCGAAGCTAATTCAGCCGCCAAAAGCGGCAAACCA
Organism: Halomonas sp. 111; assembly: GCF_052379685.1. Classification (NCBI taxonomy): domain Bacteria; kingdom Pseudomonadati; phylum Pseudomonadota; class Gammaproteobacteria; order Oceanospirillales; family Halomonadaceae; genus Halomonas; species Halomonas sp. 111. The sequence goes on along the minus strand of NZ_JBQSYV010000003.1, from coordinate 189,116 downwards.
CCCGACACCCGCCACCAAAAATACGCCTCTTCCTCACCGCCCAACTGTTCGATTAACCAACTGCGACACGCAGTAAAAGGCACACTGGGAAACGACCACTGCTGGCACCGGGAACGAATAGTCGCCAACATGCGAGATGGCACATCAGAAAGCAGAATAAACAGCGTTTTAGCGCCAGGCTCTTCCAGGCTTTTAAGCAACGCATTGGCCGCGGCGATGTTCATGCTCTCGGCCGGTGAAAGAACAATCACACGATAACCGCCCTGTTGGGCGGTCTGTGAGACAAACCGATTAACCTCGCGAATAGGGTCAATACGTATCTGGCGCTTGCCTTCTTCCGGCGAAACCCGCAACAGGTCCGGATGATAACCCGACGCCAGCATGGAACAGCTATGACACTGGCCGCATGCCAGCACATTCGGGCTTGCGCACAACGTACGGGCAATTAGCGCCTCTGCCAGCTGCTGCTTACCCACACCGTGAGCGCCACTTAACAAAATGGCATGGGGCATACGCCCCTCATCTGACAGCCGCACCAACTGCTGCCATGTGGCCTCATGCCAAGGCAGTAGACCACTTAACGCCATAGCGCTATCCGTTCGGCGAGCACATCCTGAATATCGGCTTGTACGCTAACCAGCGACTGATGGGCATTAATGAGCGCAAAGCGCTTAGGCTCAGCACTGGCACGCTCCAGGTAGGCGTCACGGACAGCTTGAAAGAACTCGCCCCGCTCTTGCTCAAAGCGGTCACGCTGCTCATTTTGACTGTTAAGCCGTGACTCCAGGCGCGACTGCGCCGCCGTTAACGGCATATCAAGCAGTAACGTCAGGTCTGGCGTTAGCCCTTTCTGCACAAAGGCTTCAAGCTTGGCAATGCGCTCAACCGACATACCGCGCCCGCCGCCCTGGTAGGCAAAGGTCGCGTCAGTAAAACGGTCGCATACCACCCATGCACCGCGCTCCAATGCAGGCACTATTTTTTCGGCCAGATGCTGCGCTCGCGCGGCAAACATGAGTAACAGCTCAGCATCGGCGTGCAATGGCTCCTGGGGAGCAGGGTCCAGCAGTAGCGCGCGGATCGCCTCGGCGCGCGGCGTCCCCCCTGGTTCGCGGGTACTCACCACGTCAAGACCTTGCGCTTCCAGCGCTGCGACCACAAAAGCCATATTGGTGGATTTACCTACGCCCTCACCGCCTTCAAGCGTAATAAAGCGTCCCCGCTTGGTCATTGCCATCCCTTAATCAACGCGTGCATCGTTGAGATTAACTTCATGAAAAACCGACACTTTGGGTCAGCGGTTGCGAATATAGCGATTAACTGCATTATTGTGCTCACGCAGCGTACGCGAAAAGTGGTGTGTGCCGTCCCCCTTGGATACGAAGTAGAGCGTCTCGCCAGGCAGAGGATCAACCGCTGCTTCAAGCGACGCTCGCCCCGGCATGGCAATTGGCGTGGGCGGCATGCCATCAATCACATAGGTATTGTAAGGCGTGGCTTCACGCAGGTCGGCATAGGTAATGCGCCCTTGATACCGGTCGCCCATACCGTAAATCACGGTCGGATCAGTTTGTAGGCGCATGCCCTGCTCCGTCCGGCGCTTAAAGACACCGGCGATCTCACGCCGCTCTTCAGGCGCGCCTGTTTCACGCTCAATCAGCGATGCCATAATAAGCGCCTCATAAGGCGTCTCAATAGTCAGGTCATCGGAGCGTGCGGCCCATACTTCTTCTAAAATGTTTTCCATCCGCACCAACGCTTGGCGCAAAATATCGACGTCACTCATACCCAGGTGGTAGCGGTACGTATCGGGGAAAAACCAGCCTTCTGGAAAGGTGCCTTCTCTATCCAGCAAGGTCATTATTTCTTCATCGCTCAACTCCGCCGTGCGATGCTCCAGCTTGGGCGCGTTATTGAGTAGGTCGCGTAGTTGACTGAATGAGCGTCCTTCTGGAAGCGTCAACGGATACGTCACCACGCGGTTACTGCCTAACAGCGCCAGCATTTCAAGCCCATTCATACCGGGCGTTAACTCATATTCGCCCACCCGAAGACGGGGAATACGTTCCGGATGAACCCGAGCCAATACTTGAAAAGCCCAGGCATCCTCAAGAATCCCTTGCGCCTCCAACTGCGCAACCACCTGATTAAAGCCTGCTCCAGCAGGCACCTGATATAAAACAGGGGCTTCTAAAGCAAGAGGAGCGTCTAATCGGCTTTGCCAATAAAAATAGCTGCCTGCGACGCCAACGACGCCCAATACCAGAATAATTCCAACAGCGGCCAGTAACCGTTTCAACGTATCACCTCAACAAAATAGGTCAGGGCTTGCGGTATAAGTTGACGCATAGCCAAGCAGACGATGCGCCTGTGTTTGGAACTTATCGGGCTGATTAATCGGCCAACGCTGCAGACAATCCGCATCTTCAGACAATAACGTCGCCACTGGCCATACCCCCTGTACGGAGTTCGCCACCCAAGCGCGCTCAACGGCGGGTAAGGCTTCAAGGGTTAGATTGGCTTCGCGCACAGCGCCTTCAGCAATTAACGCGGCACGCAATGTACCGGCCACGCCACATGTATCGAGTGGCGGCGTAAACAGCTCACCGTGTTGCTGCCAAAACAGGTTCATGCTGGTCGCCTCGATCAACTGCCCCTGAGCGTCCGCCAGCAAACCTTCGGCAATCGACACATCCTGCCACTCTTGTCGTGCCATTACATTTTCGAGGCGGTTTAAATGCTTGATACCAGCTAAAGCCGGTTGGTGAGCCAAGCGTATGCGGCAGATACGCACCGTCACGCCGCTTTTCCAGCGCTCAACCATAGGGGCGAAAGAAGTCCGCCGACTTAGCAAACGGGGTGTTGGTGTATCAGGTAATGCATACCCCCTTCCACCACTACCCCGTGTAACAATCAGTTTTAATACTTCAAGCGGTGCCGTGGCGTTTCCCTGCCAAGTGGCATCAATCTCCTCTTGGCAGGGAACTGGAATGCCGAGCCGCTGACACCCCTTCACCAACCGCGCTACGTGGTATGCCCACAGCACCGGTTTACCGTTACGCAGCAGCACCGTTTCGAACACGCCGTCCCCATACGCCAGCCCGCGATCATCAAACGGCACCTGAGGCAGGGTCATCTTGCGTTATACCTTTTTAAACAGCAGCGAGCCGTTGGTGCCGCCGAACCCAAACGAGTTGGACAAGGCAACATCAATGCGCATGTTACGCGCCGTGTGCGGCACATAATCCAGATTGCAGCCTTCCTGAGGGTTATCCAGGTTAATGGTTGGAGGTGCCACCTGATCACGAATGGCCAGGATGCTAAACACCGCTTCAACAGCGCCAGCAGCTCCTAACAAATGGCCAATCATGGACTTGGTAGAACTTACCGCCACATCCTGAGCGGCACTGCCCATCACCCGTTCAACAGCACGGCTTTCTGCAAGGTCGCCAGCGGCCGTGGAGGTTCCATGCGCGTTAATATAGTGCACCTCGGAAGGGTCCATTTGAGCATCTTTAATCGCATTGCTCATGGAAAGCGCAGCCCCGCGACCATCTTCAGGCGGTGCCGTCATGTGATAGGCATCATCACTCATACCAAACCCGACAAGCTCGGCATAGATATTCGCGCCACGTGCCTTGGCATGCTCGTACTCTTCGAGTACCAGTACACCGGCACCATCCGAGAGAACAAAGCCATCGCGATCTTTATCCCAAGGACGGCTTGCTGCTTCGGGATTATCATTACGCGTTGAAAGCGCTCGGGCGGCAGAGAAGCCTCCTAGGCCAAGTGGCGTCGTTGCCATTTCAGCACCACCGCAGATCATGACATCCGCATCACCATAGGCAATCGTACGTGCACTATAGCCAATATTGTGCGTACCGCTGGTACATGCGGTGGTAATAGCGATGTTAGGGCCTTGAAAGCCATGTTGAATCGCCAAATTGCCCGAGATCATATTGATGATGGAGCCCGGCACGAAAAAAGGTGATACGCGACGAGCGCCGCCCTTATTAAGCGCATTGTGGTTATGCTCGATCATGGGCAGGCCACCAATGCCTGACCCCATGGCCACCCCGATACGCGGTGCATTCTCTTCTGTACAGGTAATACCAGCATCCTGAATTGCCTGCGCGCCAGCCGCCATGCCGTACTGAATGAACAGGTCCATTTTGCGGGCTTCTTTGGGATTCAGATAAGGGCTAATATCAAAATTCTTAACCGAACCACCAAAGCGTGTATTGAAGCTACTTGTATCAAAGTGCTCAATGGGCGCTATGCCGCTCTTACCGGCCGTAATATTCGCCCACGTTTCATCCACGCTATTGCCCACTGGGGTCACCAGGCCTAACCCAGTTACCACTACCCTTCTTCGCGCCATTAGCTTTCCTCCAGGCATCCATGGTGACTCGACCCATCCGGGTCATTTTCAGCAGAAATTAGGTGCCTAGTATAACGGAGATTGAACGTTATGTTTACGGTGAAGCACAAAGCAAAAAAGCCGCCCGTTAAAAGGGCGGCTTTTAAGGGGGGTGCTAGCACCACACCCTCGTTTGATGCACCAACTTGCCCTTACTGGTGGGCGTTTACGTAGTCGATGGCTTCCTGAACTGTCGTAATTTTTTCCGCCTCTTCATCAGGAATTTCAGTATCGAATTCCTCTTCCAAAGCCATTACCAGCTCAACAGTGTCAAGCGAGTCAGCACCCAAGTCTTCAGTGAAAGAAGAGCTGTTCTGGATGTCTTCTTCTTTAACGTTCAGGCGCTCTGCCACAACTTTCTTAACGCGCTCTTCAATAGTACTCATTAACGTACTCCAGTCGTTCACATTAGCCGTTTTGGATAACCAGCTATTTGGAAACCGCAAGCCAAAAGCTGCGGGGTAGTTTATAGACGCCCTTAGGCAGACGCAACCGCTAAGCCTAAGGCCATCAACGCATATTCATGCCGCCATTCACATGCAGCGTCTCACCGGTAATGTAACCTGCAGCATCACTGGTAAGAAAACCGACAGCGGCGGCTATCTCTTCCGGGCCGCCCAGACGAGCCAACGGAATTTGCTTCAGCAGCATTTCATGCTGTGCTTCCGGCAACGCTTCGGTCATATCGGTGGCAATGAAGCCTGGTGCTACCGCATTAACGGTAATTGCACGTGAAGCCACTTCACGTGCCAACGCACGGCTAAAACCCTCCATACCCGCTTTTGCAGCCGCATAGTTAGTCTGGCCAAGGTTACCCATGGTCGCCACTACAGAGCTGATGGACACGATACGTCCAAAACGCGCTTTGGTCATGCCTCGTAGGCACGCCTTGCTTACACGATAGACGGACTTGAGATTGGTATCCATCACCGAATCCCACTCATCCTCTTTCATGCGCATCAATAAATTATCACGCGTAATACCGGCGTTATTAACTAAAATTGTCGGCGCACCAAAGCGCTCCGTGATGACCTTAAGCACGTCATCAATGCTTGCCTGGTCCGTCACATTAAGGCAAAGGCCAGCACCCTCAATGCCGTTTTGCTGCAAATCGGCATCAATTTTTTGTGCCCCGGACTCACTGGTCGCGGTTCCGATCACGATACGGCCCTGACGGCCCAGCTCGTGAGCAATCGCTCGACCAATACCACGACTGGCACCAGTAACAAGCGCAACTCGGCGTTCTTGCGTCATAATTTTTTGCCTTTAACTATTGGCTTTTTAACCACGTAAATAAGCAAGGATAGCGAAAATCTCAGCGAACTAGGCGTCACTAGCCTGCGCTTCACGTGCCAGTTCAAGCGCCGCATCCAGACTGTCAGGGTCATTGACTGCCAACCCTTTAGCGCCACGGACAATGCGCTTGTTAAGCCCTGTCAGCACTTTACCTGGGCCACACTCAATAAACACATTAACAGACTGAGCAGCCATGGCTTCAACGCATGCCGCCCAACGCACCGGCTGATAAAGCTGTTCGATCAACCGCGTACGCAGCGTATCAATGTCGGCATGCGCCTGCGCATCTACGTTCTGAATAACCGTGTAACGTGGCGCTCGAAATTCGACACTTTCCATAGCGGCGGCCAAACGCTCGGCTGCTGGACGCATCAGTTCACAATGCGAAGGCACCGAAACCGGCAGCGCCATTGCACGCTTGGCACCCGCCTCCTGACACGCCACAATCGCCCGCTCAACCGCAGCGGCACTTCCGGCAATCACGACCTGGCCCGGCGAATTATAATTAACGGCCGAAACAATATCCCCCTGCGCAGCACTGGCGCAAGCGGCTTCAACCGCACTATCTTCCAAGCCGAGAATAGCCGCCATACCGCCCTCACCGACCGGTACAGCGTCCTGCATGGCTTCGCCGCGAAGGCGAACCAACTGAACGCCTTCAGCAAAGCTCATCACACCCGCACACACCATGGCGCTATATTCACCTAGGCTGTGCCCGGCCATGACAGTAGGCCGAGGCCCTTCAAGCTCCTGCCACACCCGCCAAATTGCAACACTAGCAGAAAGCAGCGCAGGCTGCGTGCAAGCGGTCGCGTTTAGCGCGGCCTCGGGGCCTTCCTGGACGACTTTCCACAAGTCGTAACCAAGTGCATCCGAAGCTTCCTCAAATGTTGTTCCCACTACACTATAGCGTTCGGCTAGCTCACGCAGCATTCCAAGCTGCTGAGAGCCTTGCCCGGGAAAAATGAGGGCAAGGGGTTGAGACATGTCGTTCACCTTTGCTCTTTAGGCATTTGCTCATTTGAGCGATAAGCGTGGCTATGGCTACATCCTGCTGTCACCCATAGCCCGCAAAATAAGTTCTAACCTTTTATTATCGAGCACTTTACCTAGTAGCACTCTGCGCCCATACCCTACACCATGGTGTACACATAAGCGCCTTCCTTAATGACTGAAAATGGTATTAACGGCGCTCCCAACGCCCTGCCATACGCGCGGGTAGATTATGCTCCACCTCATGTACAGCACGCTGGATCGCATAATAAAAACCCTCCGCTTGGGTACCACCATGGCTTTTCACCACGATGCCCTTCAAACCAAGCAGGCTTGCTCCATTGTAGCGCACAGGGTTTAATTCTTGCTTTAGATAGCGCAACACAGGCTTGGCCAGTAGGCTTGCCAAACGACCGCTTAGGCGCGATTCAAACGCCATTTGGACACGCTCAACCAGCATACGAGTCAAACCTTCGCTTGCTTTGAGTACGGCATTCCCGACAAAGCCATCACACACCACCACATCAAGCTTGCCTTCAAAAAGATCACCACCTTCGGCATACCCCTGATAGGCAAAGGCGGACGCATCAGGATATTCGCGCAGAAGCCGGTCTGCTTCGCGCACATTCGCACTCCCCTTGGTAGCTTCCGCCCCCACATTAAGCAGCGCGACACGGGGCAGGCTTACATTATCAACGCACTGCGCCATGGCAGCACCCATGACGGCAAAATCAACCAACCGGTGCGCGGGCGAATCCACGTTCGCGCCCAAATCCAGTAAATAGCAGCGGCGGCCATAGCGGGCCGGAATCGCAGTACTAATAGCAGGCCGTGAAATACCTTTAAGCGTTCCCAGCTCACGACGAGCAAGCGCGACCAACGCAGCCGTATTGCCCGCGCTTACGCCAGCGACTGACTCGCCCAACCGAAGACTCCGCAACATACACGCCATACTGCTTGCCTGGCCATGACGAAGCGCCCAGGCAGCACTGGAGGCCTGAGAGATGCTTAAAGGGGCATCACTAACCGCTAAACGTGACGCTGCCGCAGCCAGAGGCTGCGGCAAGCGTGAAAGCTCAGCAATAATATGCTGACGCGGACCAAACAGAGTCAATTCAAGACCAGGATGTTCAATCACTGCTCTTGCAGAGCCTTCGATAACCGCATGGGAGCCTTGATCGCCTCCCATCACATCAATCGCTAGGCGCATGCAGCACCCACTCTATTTGGCCGCTTAACAAGATAGTTAAGGCTTATACCTCAACCACCTTGCGACCACGATAGAAACCATCTGCAGCGACATGGTGACGCAGGTGCGTCGTACCGGTTTCTTTGTCCTGAGACAGCGTCGGCGCACTCAGCGCGTCGTGGCTACGACGCATACCGCGCTTGGAACGAGTCTTACGGTTCTTTTGAACTGCCATGGGTGTTTACTCCAGGGTGTGTAGGGTAAATAACGCTTACTTTTTGCCCTTTAAGGCATTAAGCACTGCGAAAGGGTTCGTGGCCGGCGTCGCTTCTTCTGACGTGCCGTCTGTCTTGCTGACCAGCTGCTCCGCCGAGACATGGCATTCGGTCTCATCGTGATAGACCACCTGCGGCAGACTGAGAATAAGCTCATCCTCAACTACCGTTAGTAGATCCAGCTGTTCTTTTTCCACCAGCACCGGTTCATGACTGGCAGGCAGCTCGGCGGCCAAGGCCTCGTCACTGATCATTCCAAGCAGGAAGTCACTGGACACGTCTTGGCTCAGCGGCACCAGGCAACGACGACATGGCAATGCCAGTATCGCTTGCAAATGGCCACGAATTTCACGACGACCTTGGGCATCCACACCAAACTCAAGGACAACATGACAGTCGCCCGTTTGGTCACCTGCCTCTTCGGCAAGCCGTGGCAACGAATTCAGTGCCACTACGCCTTCTAGTCGTTCGCGGCGGGCTGCAAGCTTATAAGGCTCAACCCGGCTGGGGAGTTGTGAGGTCAACATAGGCGCGCAATGATAGGCACTCCCCCCGCTGGTGTCAAAGCTTCAACTCAATTCTTCATGGTTTATCGCACATTTCCCCATGACTTATCGCCCACACCCGCAAGTTAGGCACGCCCGCTGGCTTTCGCTACACTCCCCTTTTATTCCAAATCGCTTAGGAGAAATGGCGTGCCGCTTACTCAAAACGCATCGCTGGTGCTGGGCTCAAGCTCGCGCTGGCGACGAGAGCTGTTGGAACGCTTACAGCTTCCCTATCAGTGCTATTCGCCTGATATTGACGAAACACCTCGTGCCAATGAGTCCCCCAGGGCACTTGTACATCGTTTAGCGCTCAGCAAAGCCAACGCCGTGGCGCCCCACTTCCCCAATCACTACATCATCGGCTCAGACCAGGTAGCACTCTTTGAAGGCGACATACTGGGCAAGCCTCACACCCAGGAACGCGCCTGCGCCAACCTGGCGCGTTTTTCAGGTCAGCGCGTGACTTTTTTAACCGGGTTAGCGCTGCTTGATACCCAAAGGCAACGCCACTACACCCACATAGAGCCTTTCGACGTTATCTTTCGGCAGCTGACCACACGCGAAATTGAGCGCTACGTCACCCTTGAGCAGCCACTGGACAGCGCTGGCAGCTTTCGAATGGAAGGACTGGGCATCACGCTATTTGAGGCGCTAGAAGGGCGTGATCCGAACGCCCTGATTGGGCTTCCGCTTATTGCGCTGTGTAATATGCTACGCCAAGTGGGCATGGACCCACTTGACGGTTAAGCTCGAGCTTATTGTGCCTGATAGCGTAGCGGCGAGTGAGCCGCTTTAAGGCCAAGCACCTCCGCCGCCACTTGGGAAAAGCGTCGCGTCAACCGATCGAACGGGTCAAGGCGCGGCGTATAATCTTCCCAACTCGCCTCCCCCACCTGATCGCGCGCCACTTCTTCAAGGCTTGCCAGTTGGTCCACCAGGCCAAGCTCAAGCGCCTGCTCGCCACTCCAGATAAGCCCAGAGAATATATCAGGCTGGTCGCTTAGCCGATCGCCTCGCCCAGCACGAACGTCATTCATAAATTGCTGATGTGTTTGCGTCAACACACTCTGCCAGAATGCCTGCGCCTCTTCATCAAGCGGCTGAAACGGGTCCAAAAATGCCTTGTTCTCGCCCGCCGTTAACACACGGCGCTCCACGCCTATCTGGCTGATCGCATCCTGAAAGCCAAATCCTGCATAAATAACCCCAATCGAGCCCACCAGGCTTGCCGGTGAAGCAATGATTTCATCGGCTGCCGAGGCGATATAATACGCCCCACTCGCACCGATATCCTCGATAACCGCCAGAATCGGCTTATCACCCTGTTCGCGCAGGCGCATGATTTCCGCATAAATACGCTGCGATTGAACCGGGCTACCGCCAGGGCTATCAATATGCAGTACAACGGCTTCGGTATTATCTGATTCCCAGGCGCGATTTAATCCCTGAATAATACGCTCGGCATTCGCTGGAGCATCACTGGCAATAACGCCATTAACGTCTACGATGCCCAAGTGACGCTGTAGGGTAGACGCATCACCCGCTGTGGCCCAAAAAGCGTTATATACAACGGTCGCGACTAACGCCAGTATCAAAAAGAGCGTCATAAAACGGAAAAACAACTTCCAACGCCGTGTACGACGCTGCTCCGTTAACACGCCGCCAATCCAACGATCCATCATTTCAACCTGGGCCAAGCGCTGCCGCTCACGCAGCGTTTCAGCATCATCGCCTGCCGCCCCCACCGTAGCAGCCTCATCTTTATAAGCCGCCACGTCAGGACCCTGCGTCCAGCGATCCTGATTTGAACGATCAGATGCAGGGTTGCCCTCAGGCTGTTGGTACCCGCTGGCATCACTGCGGCGCCAATCATCACTCATATATCATCCTTTTTTGAGTTTAGGGACGCCAGATGATGGACCATCCACCCAACGTCGCATCCTCATCCATGCAGCCAGCCAAAAAGATCTTCAACGTTATGAGCGACCCACTTGGGCTGGCTTGCCGCTAGCCGCGCTGGCGTATGAACACCGTACGTTACTGCCACACGATCCATGCCGATGGCCCGCGCCATTTCCAGGTCATATTCCGTATCGCCTACCATCACTGCACGCTCCACGGGAACGTCAAGCTCTAGAAGCAACTCATTCAGCATTTGTGGGTGTGGCTTTGAACGTGTTTCATCTGCGGTGCGACTAGCATGAAACCAGCCCCCACTTCCCGTTTCAGTGAAAACCCGATCAAGGCCACGGCGGCTTTTACCCGTGGCAACGGCCAAACGCTGCTGTTCGCGCTCGCGAAGGCGCGCTACGTGCGCCTCGACCCCATTAAAAAACGGCATGGGCGTTGTGTTTCCATGCACAAACTGATGTGCATAGCGCTGACGCAAGCGTTCGGCCTGAGCAGGACCGATGCCCGGACACAGCGTGGCGATGGCTTCAGGGAGCCCCAGGCCGATAATATCTCTAATTGCCGCGACGTCCAGCTCGCCCCACTCAGCCTCCTGGGCCGCTACCTGCATACAGGCAACAATTTTCGACACCGAATCCATCAGGGTGCCGTCCCAATCAAAAATAATCAGCTCGTAACGCATTACCGCCCCTTATTACTTCACTGCCCGTACATTTATTGCCGAGCACGCTTGAGCACGTCTTCCAGAACTTCTGGCAACGGTGCCTTAACGGTCACTGGGCGGCCGTTGGTAGGTTCTGGAAACGTTAGCGAGCGGGCATGCAAAAACAGACGACTAACGCCTAGCTGTTTCGTCAAGTGCGCACTTTCACGTGTCGAGTACTTATCATCCCCAAGCAGCGCATGCCCCGCATGAGTCGCATGAACGCGAATTTGATGTGTTCGTCCGGTCACCGGTTCGGCTTCAATCAGCGTGGCTTTCTCAAAGGTTTCAACAACCGCAAAATGGGTGCGCGATACCTTGCCGTTTGGATCCACCCGCACTCTACGCTCACCGTTACCCGCGTCGAATCGGTCAAGACGCGCACTTTCATAGGTTTTACGTGCAGGCCAGCGACCGCTCACAAGCGCCAGATAACGCTTGTCCATGCCATGTTTTTTTAACGACTCGTTAAGTGTCACCAAGGCATCACGAGACTTTGCCAGCAACAAGCAGCCAGAGGTATCGCGATCAAGCCGATGAACAAGCTCCAAAAAGCTCAAATCATCCCGCACCTGACGCAGTGCTTCAATCAACCCGATTTTAACCCCGCTCCCCCCATGCACCGCCAAGCCAGAAGGCTTATTAAGCACCATCCAGTCAGGGCCTTCCATAATGACGCTACCTACTAACACGTCACGCAAATTATCGCTGACTTCCTTCACCGCCTCACGCGGCGCCAAACGTAATGGCGGCACCCGGACCAGGTCACCCGCCTGGAGACGGTAGTCCACCTTGACGCGCTTTTTATTAACCCGCACTTCACCTTTACGCACGATGCGGTATATCAATGCTCTAGGAGCACCTTTCAGGCGAGTCATCAAAAAATTGTCAATTCTTTGACCTGCCTGTTCCGGGGCGATATCCACCCACTGTACTTCACGCCCTTCGGCCATTGCCGCGCACTCCTGCTGTGTCTCTATGATGCCAGGCTAAAAACGGCATTCTAACGTAGACCCAAGGGCATTGCGTCAATTGCTGGTAGTTGTCTTTACTGTTATATTCCAAATCGTTCACTACTAAGCGTGGGCAGCTTGTCGAGTATTACAGTTTTCACAAGTGCTACTACCACGTTTAGCTAAAAGCGCCTGCCCGACTAACACGCAGGCCTGAGCACAAGAAGCGGCGCCAGTGTACGCATTGCCCGAATCTTAACGTATTAAAATGCAGTCACTCTGTCGCCCGTATGATGTCGACAGATTTGCTAACGCTTAGCCCAAAACGGCAAGCGAATGCTGAATAAAACGCCACGCCCAGAACTGCCCCGTCTTTTCGTCACAAGGCGCTGGTCACTTCTGGGCGACAAGTTCAACGCTGTGCCGACGGCCGGCGTTGACGAATCGATGAATGCTAGGTGTAGGCGGTGTCAGCAGGGCCGGATGGACGTGACAGCCACCGAAACACGTCCTGCCTCCGCCACGTACTCAACCTGTCAGCCGGGTCGGTTAAAACCTTCCTGGCTTGCCGCGTCAGCATAACCATGCGCCGAGCACAAGCACGCAGCACCCACCGATTCGTCTACGTCACTCCTTAGACGGTCCGTCGGCGCGCAACGCTATGCGAGACAACATGAAACGGATGCTTATCAATGCGACCCAACCCGAAGAGCTTCGGGTCGCGCTGGTTGATGGACAACGCCTGTACGATTTGGATATTGAATCAGGTGCACGAGAGCAGAAAAAAGCCAATATTTACCGCGGCAAAATTACCCGCGTGGAACCCTCCCTTGAAGCGGCCTTCGTTGACTTTGGTGCAGAGCGCCATGGTTTTCTACCGCTCAAGGAGATCTCCCGCGAATACTTTCTTAAAGACGTATCTGGCCGCCCCAGTATTAAAGAGGTACTGAAAGAGGGCCAGGAAGTTATCGTGCAGGTGGACAAGGAAGAGCGCGGCAACAAAGGCGCAGCCTTAACGACCTTTATTAGCCTGGCAGGCCGCTTTTTGGTGCTTATGCCCAACAACCCTCGTGCAGGCGGTATTTCTCGCCGCATTGAGGGCGAAGAGCGCAGCCAGCTAAAAGACGCCATGGGTCAGCTCACCGTACCTGACAAGATGGGTCTCATCGTGCGCACGGCGGGCATTGGCCGTAATCCCGAAGAGCTTCAGTGGGACCTGGATTATCTGGCCCAGGTATGGGAATCAATCACCACAGAGGCCGCCAAGCGCCCTGCTCCGTTCCTGATTTACCGCGAATCCAACGTTATTATCCGGGCCATGCGGGATTACCTGCGCCAGGATATCGGCGAAGTGCTCATTGACAGCCCTGAGATTCATGCTGAAGCACTAGGCTTTATCCGTCAGGTAATGCCGTCATATCAGCAAAAAATCAAACTCTATGCGGATGAAGTGCCGCTCTTCTCGCGCTTTCAAATTGAGTCACAGATCGAAACAGCCTATCAGCGCGAGGTAAAACTCCCGTCTGGCGGCTCGATCGTTATCGACCATACCGAAGCACTGGTTTCAATCGACATCAACTCCGCCCGAGCGACCCGCGGCAGCGATATTGAAGAAACCGCCCTTCAGACCAATTCTGAAGCGGCCGATGAAATCGCCCGCCAGCTGCGCCTTCGGGACATTGGCGGCCTGGTGGTGATTGACTTTATCGACATGGGCCCGGCACGCAATCAGCGCGAAGTCGAAAACCGCATGCGCGACGCTTTGAAGCTTGACCGCGCACGGGTACAGATTGGGCGCATTTCACGCTTTGGCTTGATGGAGATGTCTCGCCAGCGCCTGCGCCCTTCACTGGGCGAAACCAGCGGTGTGGTCTGCCCGCGCTGTAATGGTCAGGGCACCATCCGCGATGTCCGTTCGCTCTCGCTCTCGATCATGCGCCTTATCGAAGAAGAGGCCATGAAAGAGCGTAGCGCACAAATTCGTGCGATTCTGCCCGTACCTGTTGCTACCTATCTGCTCAATGAAAAACGTAGCGTACTGGCCGATATTGAGTCACGCCAAGAGGTACGCGTTGTACTGCTACCCAATCCGGAAATGCATACGCCTCATTATGACGTGCAGCGTTTACGCGATGACCATTTAGATGAAGATGACACTCAAACACTGTCAAGCTTCGAGCTATCTACCGATACCGAAGTAGGCAAAGAGCCCAACCCCAACTTCTCGCCGCCCACACAGCGCGCTGAAGCGGCAGTTAAGAGCATTGCTCATAATGCCCCCGCCCCCGCCTCACTACAGACGGACGAGCCAGCAGCAGCCAAGGCCACCGTACCTGCTACCAACGATGAGCAACCCAGCGTTATTGGGCGCTTTATCCGCGGGTTTGCAAAGCTACTGGGCAGCGATGACAACAGCCCAGCCGAAGCCCCTACTAGCAAGCCAGAAGCGCCTGCGCCACGTAAACAAGCCGAGCGCAGCCAACAGAAACCGGCCCCATTAGGCAGTGAGACGAAACAGCGTCCTGCCCGTAGCGAGCGCACCGAAAACAGCAAGGCAGATCAGCGGCAGACCCCGTCGCGAAATGCCAATGTCGATGCCAGCGAAGAAGCCAACGATAAGCGCAGCGGCCCTTCTCGCACTCGCAATCGGCGCCGGAACCAGCAACAGGACGAGGCTAAAACGCAGGAGAGTGGCAGCAAAAACAGCCGCCAGAATCAGAAAGAGACCTCTCCCGCAAAAGACGAAAGTCTGAATACATCGAAGAAAGCGCCTCAAAAAGAGTCACGTCGAGAGACTCAACGCGACAATAAACCGGCAAAAGAAGCTGCGCAAAACAACGCAGAGCAGCCGACTCCCCAGGATGATGGCAAACCGAAGCGTACGCGCAACAACCCGCGCAACCGTTCACGCAAGCAGGCAGTCAGCCCCCAGGCGGAAGCCGAGCAGTTAAAGCTGCAGGCCCAGGCAGCCGAAGAGGCCACGCACGCAGACGCTACAGCCCCAGCGGCGGAAACGCCCGAAGCTGCAGCACCGAAACAGGAAGTCGCTCACGAAAGCCTTTCTGAAGCCTCTGCACAGTTGCCTGAAACGCAAGCCGAAGCTTCGCCTGCCAGCAGCATTGCAGATAGCAATCACGCTGACAGCCACTCGCATCAAGCGACCGCTGAGGAAAACACTCAGGAAACCGTTCAGGAACTTTCTCAAGCACCAGCTCAAGCACCAGCTCAGGAAGCAGCTCAGGAAAGTGCCAAGCCTCAAGACGCGGAAAATACCGGCGTTAGCGCTGCTGACGAAACTACTCCGGTAGCGGCAGTTGAACCCGCCGAAACACTTAAAGCGGAACAGCCCTCTCCGAAAGTCGCCGAGCATGACGTTGCGCCAACTGAAGCAACAGCACCGGCCCAGCAAGAGACGCCCGCAGCTGCCGAGCCTGAAAGCGCACCGGTCCCGGAAGATGAACCGAAAACGGCAGATGAAGCGAAGAGTGACGATGTCATATCTCTTCCGCAGCAGACCGATGAAAAGCTCGAAAGCGACGCAAGTAGCAACGTCGATACTACGCTCGCGCCATCGCCCACTGAATTGGCCGAAAGCGGCGTAGCCGATGAACCCCAGCAGTTGGCACCGGTCAATGCGTTGGCAGACGAGAAACCTGTAGAAAGCAGCACACCTGCGGATAACGTACCTGCCGACAAATCGCTTGCCCAGGAAGATGTGCAGCCTGACGCCACTAACGTTGACGTTGCGCCACACGCCGCTAAATCGGTAGACGCACCTGTCGCCGAAGAAGTGGCTGAAGAAGCACCCAAGCCGCGTCGTCGCCGTACCCGTGCGCATAACGACCCTCGTGAGCTGCGCAAGCAGGCACAAGAAGCCAGCAAAGAGTAATTTGCTGACTGCGTAAAAAAACCCCGCCTGGCGGGGTTTTTTTATGCGTTAGTGCTCATGTATTTATCAACCTTGAACCAAACGTGGCTCCGGCTCCAGCTGTACATTAAAACGAGCATGCACACGGTCGATAATCTTGCCTGCAAAGCGCAGCAAACCCTTACGGTCACCGCCGCCAAAATGAACCAACACTAACGCCTGGCGGTCATGCACGCCAAATTCGCCCTCACATACACCTTTAAGACCGCACTGATCAATCAACCAACCGGCCGCCAATTTGGTCTTTCCTTCGCCTAAAGGGAAATGTGGCATGTCAGGATAGCGGGCCAATAGCGTCTGCCCTTGCTGATCTGAAACAATGGGATTCTTGAAAAAACTGCCTGCATTGGCAAGCTGCCCCGGGTCTGGCAATTTTTCCTGACGAATAGCTGCCACTGCCTCTGCAACATCCAACGGGGTGGGCGCATTCGGCAAGCGCGAGGCAAGATCGCCATAGTGAACCTTCGGTGCGGGCTGCCTGGAAAGCCGCAATACCAGCCGAGTAATCACGACACGATCACACAGCGCACCCTTGAAAAGGCTATCGCGGTAGCCAAACGCACACTCAGCATTCTCAAGCCAACGCGTGCTTCCTGTCGCAATCTCCATGACCTGCACGGCCTGAAGGCTATCGGCAAGCTCAACGCCATAGGCGCCGATGTTTTGCACGGGGGCTGCACCACAATCACCCGGAATCAGCGCCAGGTTTTCAATTCCCCAGAACCCTCGGGCCGCCATATTGAGCACCAGCGTATGCCAGTTAACGCCAGCCCCCACATGCGCCAACACATTATTACCCGCCGAGGTCAGCCACCACTGCCGTAGTGCCGGGCGTATCGCAATCCCTGTTAAGCGCGGCGGCAAAAGCACGTTGCTCCCCCCGCCCAAAAGCGTTACCGGCCAGCACTGATGATGGGCGATAGCAAGCGTCGCACGTAAGGCGTCTAGCGTGGTGGGTTCAGCGTAATAATCAGTCACGCAGGGCAAACGTAACGTATTGGACGATGAAAGATCCACGCGTTCGTTAATGAGACAAGCCGAGTTTTTAAGGGCTGAAGCTGTCACACGCGGTCACTTTTCAGGTGCTGGATTAACCCTTGTGACGCCGTTTCGATCATATCAAGTACGTCTTCAAACCCCTGCTCACCGCCATAGTAAGGGTCTGAAACCTCTGCTCCCGGCGTTCCAGAGAACTCCAGGAAAAGCCCGACATAAGCGTTGCTTTCGTCTGGTTTCAAGGCACGCATTGCCCGCAGATTGTCGTCATCCATGCCCAGTACATAATCGAATGTCAGAAAATCTTCTGCGGTCAGCTGCCGGGCACATAGCTGGCTCAGGTCAATACCTCGCCGCTTGGCTGCTGATTGAGCGCGCGAATCGGGTGCTTTCCCTATGTGCCAAGCGCCTACTCCGCAAGAGTCAATACTGACACGTTCACTCATACCTGCGTTTTCCAGTGCACGTCGAAAAATGCCCTCGGCAGTGGGCGAGCGACAAATATTTCCTAAACAGACAAAAAGTACCCGCGTCACGACGCGCTCCCTGTACGTTGAAAAGTATTAACCAGATGGCGCTAACAGCGCGCGAACACGAGCTAAATCTTCCGCCGTGTCGACACCTGCCGGGTTAACCTCGCACGCCAATGCCACCTGAATTAAATGGCCATGCTGCAAAGCGCGCAGCTGTTCAAGCTGCTCTAACTGCTCCAGCATTGAGGCCGGCCAATCCTGATAGGCGGCTAGAAAGCTCGCGCGATAGGCATAAATCCCGATATGGCGCAGCCATGCATCCGTTTCAAGCAGTGCAGGCTGCTGCTTGAACTGCTCACGATCCCAGGGGATGGGCGCACGTGAGAAATACAGCGCCCGCCCCTGCAGTGAGCGCACTACTTTGACCACATTGGGATTAAAGAGTGATGCTACATCGTTAATCGGCTCAGCCAACGTCGCAATGGAGGCTTCTGCGTCATCGGCCAAGCGCAGTGCCACTTGGTCGATTAACGCGGGCGGAATGAGCGGCTCGTCACCCTGCACATTCACCACTAGCTCGTTTTCACCCAAAGAAAGGACCTGGGCAACTTCGGCAAGCCGATCCGTTCCCGAGGCGTGATCATCGCGCGTCATGACGACCTCAGCCCCATACGGCAGCATCGCATCACGGATACGTTCATCATCGGTCGCAACAACGACACGAGCCGCCTGGCTTTGACAGGCACGCCGCCATACATGGGCGACCATAGGCTCACCAGCAATATCCAGCAGTGGCTTGCCTGGCAACCGGGTTGAACCATAGCGGGCAGGCACAACGGCTATAAATGCAGGAAACGCCATTACAGGTCTCCCGTGCGACCTGGTGAGGTTGGGAGCTTTTCGTCAGCGTCCATTACCCGGGCTTCCTCAGGCAGCATAACCGGGATACCTTCTTGTATCGGATACGCTAGACCGTCATAAAGACAAACCAGTTCCTGCGCTTCGCGGTCGTACTTAAGCTTGCCGTTACATAACGGGCAAACCAGCATTGCCAGCAGTTCCTTATCCATTTATGCATCCCCTTCAGGACAGAGCTGACAGCCTGGCTGCCAGCCAATGTTCAAATTCTAATGGAAGCGTTGCCTCCACTTCTAATATCCAGCTATTGGGTGGCGCAATTCCCATGCATTTCACCGCATCTTTGGCGGTCATGACCACGGGCCGCTGTTTCGCCGGAGTAAATATATCCGCACTAAAACGCTGGTGGTCTGCCAGCGCCAGCATCTCACCGTTTACGCCTAAATCACGCAATGTAGTAAAAAAGCGCGCGGGGTGTCCGATACCGGCCACGCCAAACACCGGCACGCTAAAAGGTAGCGGTGTCAGCGGAAAGCGCTTGCCATCATTTAGGCGCCGCCAACTTATCGGCATTAGCTGCATGGAAGTGGCGCTCACCGAAAGTGATTGGCGCATGTCTCCCTTCGCTATTTCACCATTCACTATTTCACCATTAACAACCACCGCATCTACACGCGCTAAACGTTCGGGCGACTCACGCAGTGGCCCCGCAGGCAGGCAGCGACGATTACCCAATCCTCGTGCACCATCAATCACCACAATCTCAATGTCTCGCTCAAGCGCCAGATGCTGCAGCCCGTCGTCACTCAAAATAATATCGCAACCGAGATCGACCAACGCTTGAGCGCCACGCGCACGCTTGGGGTCTGCTACCACGGGCAACAAGGTTTGCTGAGCCAACATAACCGGCTCGTCACCGCTTTGCGCGGGATCCGTCGATGGCGTTACCTGGAGCGGGTAGTGCTCGGCTTTACCGCCATAACCACGCGTGACAATACCCGGCGTCCAACCTTGTGCGACCAACCAGCGGCTTAACCAGGCCACTAATGGCGACTTTCCGGTTCCACCCAGGGTGATATTACCCACCACGATGACCGGCACTGGCGCACGCCATGTGGCCTTTTGGCCACTCACGTACGCGGCTTCACGACGCGCCATGGCATAGTTATAAAGCGCGCCCAATGGCCTTAGCGGCAATAGCCATGGGCTATTGTGATAGCCCGCTTCAAGCCAGCGCTGCGCCAGCGTCATTATGCTTCCTGAAACTGAAGTTGATACAGCGCAGAGTAGGCACCACCTTTGTCCAGAAGCTCCTGGTGCGCTCCTTGCTCAATAATACGCCCCTGGTCCATCACCAGGATTCGATCTGCACGCTCAATCGTGGACAGACGATGGGCAATGACGAGTGTCGTTCGTCCCTGGCAGACGTGCTCCAGCGCTTTTTGGATGTAACGCTCAGACTCGGTATCCAGAGCGGAGGTTGCCTCGTCCAAAATCAATATCGGGCTATCTTTAAAAATCGCCCGGGCGATCGCCAGACGCTGGCGTTGCCCACCCGATAGCATGACCCCGTTTTCACCCACCACCGTTTCATAACCTTGTGGCAGCTTATCGATAAATTCGCTGGCATACGCCGCCTTGGCAGCAGCTTCAACTGCCTGACGATCAGGGTTCGCCGTGCCATAAGCAATATTATCGGCCACCGTGGCGTTAAAGAGCGTCACTTGCTGTGTGACCAAGCCAATCTGCTGACGCAATGGACCTAACGCATACTCATTGATATCCACACCATCGATTAAGATGCGCCCTTCATTAAGACGATAAAAGCGTGGCAATAGGCTAACGAGGGTTGATTTTCCGCTGCCTGAACGACCCACAATCGCCACCATCTCACCAGGCGAGACGTGCAAATTGATGTCATGCAGCACGCTTGGCTGGTCGTCGGCATAGCGAAAACCAATATTTTCGAGCATCAGCTCGCCCGTTAGACGCTTGGGCACACGCTGACCGGTGTCTTGTTCCGGTGCTGTATCCATCAACCCAAAGAGCTCTGAAGCGGCGGCAAGCCCTTTTTGAATTTCACTGTTAATTTCAGTGAGCTGACGTACCGGCTTGATCATCAAGGCCGCTGCGGTAATAAACGCAACAAACTCACCTGGCGTCATATCGGCCATTATCGCCGGCGCCATGGCCAGCCACACCAGCAGCGCCATGGATATCGCTACCAGCATAAGAATAACCGGGGAGCTTATCGCCCGCGTCATTGCTTCTTTCATACTCTGTTTACGGTTCTCTTCGCTTACCCGTGCAAACCGTTGCTTTTCATAATCCTCAGCGCCGTAGGTGCGCACAACGCGGTAGCCTGACAAGCCTTCGGAAGCGACATGAGTGACATCACCCATCGAGCTTTGTATGCGTTTGGAAATACGCCGAAAGCGCTTGCTGACATAGCTCACCACCACGCCAATAATAGGGGTAACCCCTAAAAACAGTAGGGTTAGCATCCAGTTCGTCCAAAACAAATAACCCACCAACCCCACAACAAACAGGCCTTCACGCAAAATAACGGTGACAGCGTTCGTTGCAGCACCCGCCACTTGCTCTACATGGTAGGTCACGCGCGAAACAAGGTGGCCGCTTGAGTGCTGGTCAAAAAACCGCCCAGGCAGATGCAGCATGTGGGCAAAAACGTCGCAGCGCAGCGTGTGGATCACATAGCGTCCTACATACGCCATATAGTAGGTGCTTAGAAAAGTGCCTACACCACGCGAAGCAAACATCAAAATAACAAACAGCGGAAGAAACAGCCGAAAAGCAGCATCGGGATTTTGGATACCGTCGATTAACCGCTTCATCATCTCAGCAAGTGCCGTACTTGATGCGGCATATACCACAAACCCAATAGCGGCCAAGCCAAATGCTTGCCAGTGTGGTTTTACGTAGCTAAGTAGCCGTTTATAAATAACCCAACTTGAATCGGTCACACGCGCTCCTGGCAATAGTGTGCAATGCGCTGGATTCTACCTTATGGCGAGGCGCATCAACACCGCTTAACGCCACCATGTTGAACATTACCGGATGGCCAACGCATTGGTGTAATAGACACAGGATGATCTTTTTGAAGCCAAAACCGCAGTGCCCCATCGTGCCCGGTACTCCACAGGCAGCTCTTATACGCTCGGAAGCGGCGTACCACATCATCGACCGGATGCTGGAAAGCATTATTGCGACCTGCACTAAAGATCACATGCAAAGGCGTCGTATGCTGGACAAACTGAACACCTGAGCTCGTGCGGCTACCGTGATGTCCGGCGACCAATACGCTGAGCGGCACATCAATATCTTTTAGAAAACGCCGCTCTATATCACGGCTGACATCTCCGGTAATTAGTAACTGATGCTCTCCCGCGCTGACTTCCAGCACACAGGAGCGGTCATTGGCCGAGTAATCATTGGACCCGGCAGGCGGCCATAAAAACCGATACGTGATTCCATCGCGTTGCCACTGCTGGCCACGCTCGCACGGGGTGGCCGTTACCGGTAGAGCTTCACCTAGAGGCGCACGCCAGTGCGTGACTGCATGGCTCTCCAGTAGCGCGCCTATACCGCCTGCATGGTCACTGTCGGCATGGCTGACTATCACCTCATCAAAACGCTGGCCTGGCGACCACAGTGTTTGCAGAGGCATAAAGCCTGCCTGAAAACGTGGCCCAGTATCGTATAAAAGCCGGTACTGCTGGCTGCGTAGCTCGATAAGCTGACCCTGGCCCACATCATGCACCGTTACACGCAACGTGCCTTTAGGTATTTGCTCCAGCGGAAGCCACCAGGCAAGCGATACCACCAGGCACGTAGCCCCCACTTTCAACCAGGACACCACGCCAGGCAGCCCCCAGCATAAGGCCAACAAAAGAAGAGCGCCGCTTAATGGGTACACTAGCGCATGATCAGGTTCCCACAGCGGCCATCGTTCTGACGTAACGGTCAGAAAAACGTAAAAAACCGACAGCGCTTGCTCAAACAACCACCATATGCCCGTGCCCAGCCACGGCAGAGGCGAAAATATCCAGCCCAGCAGCGCCAACGGCACCATGATTGAACTTACCCAGGGCACGGCGATTATATTAATAATGGGCGCGCCCGGCGCTATACGTCCAAATGCGATCAGTACGGCGGCGGCCATTAGCGGGGCCAGTAACAACTGGGAACGCAGCAACGCCCAGCACCAGCCTTTAACACCTTTTGGACGCGTGCGCCCTTGCCAAATAATGATCAACCAGGCAACAGCCACAAACGATAGCCAGAGCCCAGGGCGCCATAAAGAGAGCGGATCAAGCAGCAGAATAATGGCAAGTGCCAGCCACCAGGCCTGCCAAGTGGCTGGGGAGTGTCGACCACTGAGCACCCACAGCCCTACCAGCGTCATAACCATGGCGCGCATGGCGGGCGGTTCCATACCGGCCAGATAGGCATATCCGATGGTGACCAGCGCGGCCACCCACCAGGGCCACACGCGCATTCGCCAGTTCAAAGGCGCTGTTAGCCGTGCGATGAGCTTTGCCAGCAACAGCGCAAACCCGGCCACCAGCCCCACATGCAAGCCTGAAATAACCACCAGATGCGTCGTTCCCGTGGCATTGAGTAGCGACCAGTCCTCCTGGGTTAGCTGGCTGCCCTCCCCCAGCGTTAAGGCTGCGAGCCAGCGGCGTGTTCGTTCACCAAGTGGCTGCCTCTCCAACACATCAAGCGCCAGCTTTCGTACAGAAAACCCAGCCGTGGCCAATTGCGTCGGCGCTGGCTCCTGGCGTACATACCCCGTTGCATGAATGCCTTCTCGCCAGAGCCACTGTTTAAAATCAAACGTACCAGGGTTGGCAAATCCGCGAGGCGGGCGCAGACGTAGCGTCATTCGCCACTGCTCTCCCGCATAGTAAGTCGGCGCGTTATACGCCGTTACACGGACCTTGTTAAGCGTATCGCAAGCGGGGTGATGGGTAGGTCCTTCACAGGTTTTTACCGCTAACAGTAACCGCTGTGCATCACCCAATGGGGTTACGCTCAGCACCCTTGCTTCCACAACGACATCTTCGCCGTTGAGACCTTCGGGCAAGCGACTGCCCCACTCCTGATGAATGCCGACCATCACCCAGCCGCCCAGTAATAGCCAGAAAGCCGCCTTGGCGCGCCAAGTCATCAGTAGCAGCATGCCCAACAAGCTAATGCCAATAAAGGGGTCCATTGCCCCCGTTATACCGCTTAATCCCGCGATTACTGCCCCTAACAGGGCCGCTAGCGCTGCCGGTATCGCCATGCCAAACGGCATACGACTCTCCTTGGCTTAAGAACTTCATCTACTTGGCATAGCCGAAGCGCTACGCGATATGGATAATAGGGTGCACTAATAGGCAAGAGTACCTGACATGCCGCGCCGGTTCCTGCAGCGCTACATGCCCAAACCCGACACGCTACGGCGACAGCGGTCGCTACGCTTTATAGCACCGCTAATTGCCGACCCCGGGCTGTGGCTTTTAACTCGGCGAAGCGTTGCCAACGCCTTTAGCGTTGGCTTGTTTTGCGCCATGCTACCGATTCCATTTCAAATGGTAGTCGCTGCCGTGGGCGCTCGCCTAAGCCGTTGTAATTTAGCACTTTCGGTAGGCCTTGTCTGGATTACCAACCCACTCACCATGCCGCTGATTTTTTATTTTAACTATCGAATTGGCACATATATGCTTGGAGCCCCGGTACGCGAAGCACCTACGCGTATTTCAACGCGCTGGATTGCCGAACAAATGCACGATATTTTACCGCCACTGATTGTTGGCTCATTTATTACGGCTATTGTGCTAGCAGTGGCCGCCAATATCGGCATTCGCCTTATTTGGCGCTGGCATGTCTCTCATAATTGGAAACGCCGCCGCCTAAACAGGCAGCGGCGTCGGGCATGTATCGAATCCGAGTTCGATGATTAAGACATACGGGGCTGCTCAACCAACTTGCCCGCGTCCAGTTTAAGCACCCTGTCCTGATGTGCAGCCAGCCCCACATCATGCGTCACGATAACAAACGCACACGCGCTCTCTTTGGCCAACTCATCCATCAAGGCTAGGATCGTAGCTGCCGTCGTTTGATCCAGGTTACCGGTAGGCTCATCCATTAGCACCAGGCTTGGGTCTGTTACCAAGGCACGCGCAATGGCGACCCGCTGGCGCTCACCACCGGAAAGCTCGCCAGGCTTATGATCAGCCCGCGCCTTCATCCCTACGCGCTCAAGAATCTGCATAGCGCGTTTTTCAGCGGTTTTTTTCGATTGACCGCGGATAATTAACGGTAACGCTGCATTCTCAACGGCGGTAAATTCTGCCAGCAAATGGTGAAACTGGTAAACAAACCCAATGTAGCGATTACGAAACGTCCCCAAGGCCGCTTCGTTTAAGTTGGAAAGTGGCTCACCAGCGATCACCACCCGGCCATCGCTTGGGCGATCCAGACCGCCCAGCAAGTTTAAAAGTGTGGTTTTACCCGACCCAGAACTACCCACTATCGCCACCCGCTCGCCTGCACGAACGGAAAGTTCAAGCTTATCAAGCACGGTCAGGTCTTGTGGTCCTTCGCTATATACCCGCGTTAAATCTTGGCAATCCAACATAACAGGCGGCTCGTTCGCTCCCCCTGCTGCGGCTGGCGTAGCATTGGACGGCGTGGAAGTTGACTGCATAGACGTTAACGGCCCAGTAGTAGACATGGAAGCATCCTTATTCATAGCGCAGAACATCCGCCGGTTGAACGCGAGCAGCGCGCCAGGCTGGGTACAGCGTGGACAAAAACGTTAGACCGAAGGCCGCCAACACAATATTGCGCACGTCATCCCACCTAAGCTGGGACGGCAAATCGCTGATAAAGTAAACGCCTGCATCCAGAAATTTAATCCCAAAGGCCGCTTCAAACCAACCGATCAGATCAGATACTGTCAGCGCCAGCAGTATGCCCACAGCAACGCCAATCGCAATACCAATCAAACCAATGGCCATGCCTTGTACGATAAAGATGCCCATGATCGAGCGTGGCGTAGCACCAATGGTACGCAAAATAGCGATATCGGCACGCTTGTCGGTGACCACCATGACCAGAGTAGAAACAATATTGAACGCCGCAACGGCAATGATCACCGTTAGCAGCAGTGCAATCATGCGCTTTTCCATCTGAATGGCCTGGAAAAGGTTGCCATGCGAGTACGTCCAATCGGTGCCGCGGTAGCCTGGTCCCAGATCGTTCACAATGGCCTGGGTCTCGCTGCCCGCAATAAACAGATCATCAAGCTCAAGGCGCAAACCACCTACCGCGTCGCCAAGGCGCGCAAGGGTTTTCATATCTTCGATATTGGCGTAAGCGAGATTGGCGTCCAAATCGGCGCCCACGCTGAAAATACCGCTAACGGTAAAGCGCTTTAACCGTGGGAAGACACCCGCCGGAGTGATAGAAGCTTCCGGCACCAGCAGCGTCACTCGATCACCTACACCCACCCCCAGCTGGCGAGCAAGCATAGAGCCAAGCACCACATTCCACTCATCTGGCACTAATTCAGCCAACGTGCCTTGGCGCATATGCTGACCAATAATCGAGACCTGGTCTTCCCAATCGGGATCAATACCGTTGACCATGGCTCCCTGGTTGCGGCCACCCGCGGAAAACATGCCTTGCTGCTCAACATACGGTGCAGCCCCCATCACGTGCTCACGCTGCGTCAATCGGTCTGCCAGCGCCTCCCACTCCACCAGGCCATCGGTTGCTTCAATTTTAGTGTGCGGCACCATTCCTAAAATACGAGTACGCAGCTCATGGTCAAAACCATTCATAACCGATAACACCAGGATGAGTACCGCCACACCCAGCATTAGGCCCAGCATCGATGTTAGTGAAATAAAAGAAATAAAGTGGTTCCGGCGTTTGGCGCGCACGTAGCGCAGCCCCACCAGAAAAGGCAAACGATCAAGCATGGCGTCATTCCTTATTAATAAGCGCTCATGGTACGGTTTTTTTAGCCATACTGCATGTGCAAACGGGCATTAGAGTAACAGATCCCAGGCCCGTTCCCTGAAACCACGTAACGCTTGCAAGTTCTTCGACGACGCCCTACATTGCGCCCATTTGCGCTGGCTAAATCGGTGAGCGCTTTACTTCAAATAACGTTACCAAGAGACTTCCTAACCTTGGCCAATATGACATATCGCTTGCTGCCGGAATGGCACCCCCAGGATGGTCTACAGCTGACCTGGCCACGCCCTGATGGCGATTGGGCATCGCTTCTATCGCGTATAGAAGCAACGCTTGAACGCATTGTGCTGGCAACCGTTCGTTACCAGCAGGTAGTGATCAGCATGCCAGATCAAGCCACCTGTGACCGCGTACGCAAAACGTTCGATGCCTATGGTGTGCCTGCTCATAAGTTATTGCTGATCGTAGCGCCTACCGATGATACTTGGGCGCGTGACCACGGCCCAATTAGCGTTGTTGATGATGAAGGCCAGCCGCTACTGCTGGATTACACCTTCACCGGCTGGGGCGGAAAATTCCCCGCCAGCAACGATAATCGGCTGACGCAGGCGTTAGCCGATGCAGGCGTCTGGGCGTGCCCAGTGGCTTCACGCGATATGGTATTGGAAGGCGGGGCTATCGAAACCGATGGCGCGGGTACGCTGCTGACGACCGAAGCCTGCTTGCTCAACCCTAATCGCAACCCGCATTTAACACGCCAGTACGTTGAAGCCTTGCTAGGCGATGATTTCGGCGTCGACCGGGTGCTTTGGTTAACCCACGGGCATCTGGAAGGTGATGATACCGACAGCCACGTTGATACATTGGCGCGATTCTGTAATCCATCGACCATTGCTTATGTGCGCTGTGATGACCCACAAGACCCGCACTACGCAGCCCTACACACCATGGAGCAAGAGTTAAAGGCATTTCGACAACGCAACGGCGAGCCTTACCAGCTTATCCCTCTGCCTTGGCCACAGGCATGCTTTGACCCTGAAGACGGCCATCGTCTGCCAGCCACTTATGCCAACTTTTTGATTATTAATGAAGCAGTACTGGTGCCAACCTACGGCGACCCGGCTGATGCGTTAGCACTCAGTGCGCTGGCCGAAGCGTTCCCCAACCATGCGCTCATTCCCATTGAGTGTTCGAGCGTTATTCGTCAACATGGCAGCTTACACTGCCTGACCATGCAGTTGCCCAAGGGCACGCTCACCACCTCTTTTCATCAGTAAGGAGCCAGGATGTCTATCAAGGAGACCTCTGACCTAACGGTTGGCGTAGTGCAACAGTTTGCCTGGCCCGATAAAGCACAGAGCTTGGCAGCCAGTGAAGCGGGCATTCGTGATGCCGTAAAACGTGGCGCTCAGCTTGTCATGCTGCAAGAGCTGCATGCTACCCACTACTTCTGCCAGTATGAAGATCCGGCCCTGTTCGACCTGGCCGAACCGCTGGATGGTCCGACCGGACAGCACCTGGCCGCACTTGCTCGCGAATTGGATATCGTGCTGGTCGGCTCGCTGTTTGAGCGGCGCGCACCAGGGCTTTATCACAACACGGCGGTGGTATACGACCGAGATAAAGGCCGGGTGGGTCAGTATCGAAAAATGCACATCCCTGATGACCCAGGCTTTTATGAGAAGTTTTACTTCACCCCTGGTGACCACGATGCGAGCCGCGCAGAAGGTTTTACACCGATTGATACTTCACTTGGCCGTTTGGGCGTACTGGTGTGCTGGGATCAGTGGTACCCGGAAGCGGCTCGCCTGATGGCCTTGGCCGGAGCAGACTTGCTGCTCTACCCCACGGCGATTGGGTGGGATCCTAACGATGATATTGCGGAACAAACCCGCCAAAAAGATGCCTGGACGTTAATCCAACGCTCGCATGGCGTCGCCAATGGCTTACCGGTGATTGTTGCCAATCGCGTGGGGTTTGAAACCGATCATTCAGGCGTGGGCGATGGCATTCAGTTTTGGGGAGGCAGTTTTATTTGTGGGCCTCAGGGCGAGCTACTTGCCCATGCCGGTGAAGAAGATGAACAACTGGTTGTGACCATTGATATGGCGCGCTGCGAAAATACTCGCCGTATCTGGCCTTACCTGCGTGATCGCCGTATCGATGCCTATAGCGATCTAACCCGCCGCTTTCGCGACTAGGTGTTATCGCTCTATAGGCCAGTTTAACGTCGCGGTCTTTTACGGAAAAACGCCTGCCAAAATCATCTGGCAAGCGTTTTTTTCTAGTACCCTATTTCTGCACGTGCTTCAGCGCTGACTTACGCCATTACGTCAGCAGTAACAAACCTCTTACTTCCAGAAATCGCGAATCGAAGCAATGCCTTGGGCGCCTACGGCGCGGGCGTGATTGGCATCAAAGCGTGTCATTCCACCCAGCGCAAAGACCGGCATTCCGGCACGCTCAACCAGTTGTTGAAAATCATGCCAGCCCATCGGCGCTACTTCCGGATGTGAAGGCGTAGTGCGAAGCGGTGACAGCGTCACAAAATCACACCCCAGCAGCGCCGCTTTGGAGAGCTGAGTTTGGTCATGTGTCGAGGCAGAAAGCCACTTTTGCTCGGCAATCGGACGTCTATCCAGCTGCATCAAGCGCTCGCTGGTTAAATGAATACCATCGGCATCCACGCGTTCAAGCAGTGCAGGCTCGCCGTTGAGTAGAAGCTTGGCGCCATACTCATGACACATGCGCAAGGCGCGTTCAGCGCGCTTAAGATAAGCGGCTTCATCAAGCTGCTTGGCACGCAGCTGCACCAAGCGAACGTTGTCTTCTTTCAAGGCCCGCTCCAGGAGCGTATCAAAACGCGCCTCGTCAGCCTCTTCTTTTGTAATCAGATATTCAGTGGGCAGCATCACAGCACGCAGGATTGGCAGGTTGGCCGCCGGGAACGGATAATTAGCCAACTCCTCCATCGGCACCCAACGCACGGCTTGGCCTTCGCGACCAAAGGGCTCGCCAGCAAACTCGTGAACCTGCCAAACATCTAACAAAATATGCTTGTCAGGATATTCGTGATGCACACGGATCAAGGGCTGCGCACGTACAATCTCAACACCAAGCTCTTCGTGCAGCTCACGCTTAAGGCCCTCAAGTCCTGTTTCATAAGGCGCGAGCTTCCCACCCGGAAACTCCCACAAGCCACCCTGATCGACATTCGAGGGCCGACGTGCAATCAGTACTTGCTTCTGATCGGCACTAATGATGGCTGCTGCCGCAACATGAACTCGTCGTTTTACCATTACATTCATTACGTCTTTATCCACTGTGTGCGCACCGGCGGATCAGTGCCGGCGCTTACTCGCTGCGTGAGCCCTTTATGACTGCCAAACCCAGTCGGTGACTGGCTAACTAGCTACGATAGTCTGCGTTGATCGACACATAGTCATGGGAAAGATCAGAGGTCCATACGGTGGCACTCTCCTGACCGCGCCCTAAACTGATGCGAATCGTAATTTCGTCTTGCGCCATGACGGCACTGCCTGCGGCTTCCGTATACCCAGCCGCACGACCACCTTCTTCAACCAAGCGAACATCTGCCAGGTCAATGACAATGCGGTCCACGTCAAAATCAGCCACAGGCGCTCGACCTACTGCGGCCAGGATACGCCCCCAGTTAGCATCAGAGGCGTAAAGCGCTGTTTTCACTAAAGGTGAGTGGGCGACGGTAAATGCGACATCCAGCGCTTCCTGACGACTTTCTGCGCCATCAACCTGGAGCGTCACAAACTTTGTCGCGCCCTCACCATCACGGATGATCGCCTGAGCCAAGCTCGTCATTACCTGCTGCAATGCATCACGGAAGACAGCGATATCCTCGTCGTCTTCAATCGCCGCTCCCGTGCCTGTCGCTGCCAACATGCACGCATCATTGGTTGAAGTGTCGCTATCCACGGTAATGCAGTTAAACGAGGCATCCACCGTCTCGCGTAACAAGCGATCCAGCAATGACTGTTCAATAGCAGCATCCGTGACGACAAAGCCCAACATGGTCGCCATGTTGGGTTTAATCATACCTGAGCCTTTAGTGATGCCATTGATAGTAACTGACCCGTCACTAACCTTCGCGGTAACGCTGGCGCCTTTGGCTCGGGTGTCGGTGGTTAAAATCCCTTCACCGGCATTTTGCCACGCCTGACTATTGTCAGCACCTGACGCAAGCGCTGGCGTGATACCGGCTAAAAGGCGCTCCATGGGAAGTGGTTCACCTATAACCCCCGTTGAGAAAGGCAGTACCTGATGCTCGGCAACGCCAGCTTGCTCTGCTACCGCTTTACAGCTGGCGTAGGCATCATGAAGCCCCTGCTTGCCAGTGCCCGCATTCGCATTACCGGTATTAATTAGCCAGTAACACGGTGCTTGGCCCTGCTCGCGGCAACGCTCAATATGCGCCTTGGCAACCGACACCGGGGCAGCGCAGAAGGCATTTCGCGTGAACACACCAGACACGGTTGCCGAGGCGGGTAGCTCAATAACTACCATGTCACGACGACCCGGCTTTTTAATACCCGCCATTGCACTTCCCAAGCGCACCCCAGCCAAGGGGGGCATCACCGGAAAGGGACTATTTCCCACCGCCATGATCGTCTCCTCTACCTAAATCCAGACCGCTTCTGATTAGCTTAATTTGCCGCAGCACTGCTTGTACTTCTTACCTGAACCACACACACACGGGTCGTTTCGGCCAACTTTCGGCCCTTCGCGACGGACAGGGCGTGCGTCCTGTTCAGTGCTTTCTACATCACTGTTTTCACCGCTTAATCCGCTTTCACTGGAAGAAGCATCATCGTGACGATTCGCGGCCGCGGCTTTTTCGCGGGCCAGCTCTTCACGCCGCTTTTGCTCCAGCGCATCAACTTCTTCAGGCTGACGTACCTGAACATGGCTCAGAATACGGGTGACATCCGCTTTAATATTGGTCAGCAGGTGCTGGAACAATTCAAACGATTCACGCTTGTACTCTTGCTTGGGGTTCTTTTGTGCGTAGCCGCGTAAATGGATGCCCCGACGCAGGTGATCCATGGACTGCAAGTGCTCTTTCCAACGCGTATCCAGAACCTGAAGCATGACCTGCTTCTCAAAACGACGAATCAGGGTCGCGCCTGCGGCATCCACCTTGGCCGCATAAGCGTCACGGTGCATGTCTTGCAGACGCTCACGCAGCTTCTCTTCGCTAAAGCGCTCATCATCAGCGGCCCACTGGACCACCGGGGCATCCAGGTTGAATTCTGTCTTAAGGTGCATTTCAAGCCCAGCCAGATCCCACTGCTCGGCTAAACTCTGCGGCGGAACGAAGTCGTTAATAGTGTCTTCCATAACTTCTTCACGAATACCCACGACAGCTTCTGAAATGTCATCAGAGGCCAGAACCTCATTGCGCTGCTCGTAAATAACCCGGCGTTGGTCGTTTGCCACGTCATCATATTCAAGCAACTGCTTACGAATATCGAAGTTACGCCCTTCCACTTTTTTCTGGGCACGCTCAACGGCGTTAGATACCATTTTGTGCTCAATGGCTTCGCCGCGCTCCAGGCCCAATGCCTGCATGAGACGCTTAACGCGGTCAGAACCAAATAGCCGCATCAGACTATCTTCCAACGACAGGAAGAACCGCGTTGAACCTGGATCGCCCTGACGGCCAGAACGCCCACGCAACTGGTTATCAATGCGCCGAGACTCATGGCGTTCCGAACCAATAACGTGCAGGCCACCGGCTTCCAGCACACCATCGTGACGCTGCTTCCACTCGGCTTTTAATGCATCAATCTGCGCCTGACTTGGGTTTTGCAGCTTGGCAACGTCAGCCTCCCAGTTGCCCCCCAACATAATATCGGTACCTCGACCGGCCATGTTGGTGGCAATAGTGATCGCGCCAGGACGCCCTGCCTGAGCAATAATCTCGGCTTCACTCTGGTGCTGCTTGGCATTCAGGACATTGAACTTCAGCCCTGCTTCGCGCATCAAGTGCGCCAGGTACTCAGACGTCTCGATGGACGCCGTACCTACCAACACCGGGCGGCCTGCCTCTGTCTCGACCTGAACGTCTTTAATAATCGCCTCGTACTTCTCTTCGGCGCTAAGGTAGACCAGGTCGTTAAGGTCTTTACGGGCTAACGGGCGATTGGTGGGGATGACGATAACATCAAGCCCATAAATCTGACGGAACTCAAAGGCTTCCGTATCAGCAGTACCGGTCATGCCTGCCAGTTTTTCATACAGACGGAAATAGTTCTGGAAGGTGGTGGATGCCAGCGTCTGGCTCTCGCGCTGAACGGTCACCCCTTCCTTCGCTTCAACAGCCTGGTGAAGCCCTTCAGACCAACGGCGGCCAGGCATCGTCCGTCCAGTATGCTCATCAACGATGACCACCTGGTCTTCCACTACAATGTAATCAACATCCTTGTTGTAGAGATGGCGTGCCCGGAGCGCAGAATGCATGTGCTGAAGTAAATTCAGGTTTTGAGCGGCGTAAAGCGATTCACCCTCTTTAAGAAGGCCTTCCGCCTGCATCAGCTCTTCAACCCTGTTATGCCCCTGCTCGGTCAGCTCAACCTGCTTTTGCTTCTCCTCCAGCACAAAATCGCCGGTTGCAGGCTGGTCGTCATCTTCCGAGACCTCACCCTCTTCCAGCTGCTGGGCAAGCTGATTAACGATGTTATAAAGATTGGTATTTTCATCCACCGCACCAGATATGATCAGCGGCGTACGCGCCTCATCAATCAGGATAGAGTCCACCTCATCGACAATGGCATAGTGCAGGCCACGCTGCACCTTATCCTCCAAAGAGAACGCCATGTTGTCGCGCAAGTAGTCAAAGCCAAACTCGTTATTGGTACCGTAGGTAATATCACACCGATAAGCATGGCGTTTCTCCTCCCCAGTTTGACCGGAAAAGATAACCCCAACAGAAAGCCCTAAAAACTCATACAGCGGGCGCATCCACTCGGCATCACGGCGGGCAAGGTAGTCATTGACGGTGACAACGTGTACGCCCTTTGCAGGCAGCGCATTGAGATAAACGGCCAGTGTCGCTACCAGCGTTTTACCTTCGCCGGTTTTCATTTCAGCAATACGACCACGGTGCAGGGTCATGCCCCCCACCATCTGTACATCAAAATGCCGCATACCCATGACGCGCTTGCTGGCCTCTCGCACAATCGCAAACGCAGAAGGCAACAAACTATCCAGCGCCTCGCCATTTTCCAGGCGCAAACGCAGCTCCGCTGTCTTACCTTGTAATTCAGCGTCGCTTAATTCTTCAAGCTCAGCTTCGAGCACGTTCACACTGCGAACGTTTTTGTGCATGCGCTTTACTTCACGGTCGTTCTTGGAGCCAACAACCTTGCGTAACAAATTATTAATCATGAAATTTCCAAATCATCTTGAGCGAACCAATGGGTTTCGCCCTGTTCCGTATAAGGCAAGTAAAGTACGTTGTAGAAAACCGTGAGTTAAGCGGGCGGACCGCGCTGGGTAAGCACATCGTGTGCGGCTACCCGGCGCTTTATAAAGACATAAACAGGCAAAAAGTGGCGCTGCACCGCGATACGTTTAAATCGCTGCTGCCAACCGCGCAATGCGCGTCGCCTTTTGGCGATCCAATGCGATTGAGCACGTAAAATAGCCGGCACCCACAAACACACGCAGACGTTACGCTCAGCCCCCCGCATGGCATCAAAAGGCACTAAACTATTGGGCAACAAGCAGCTTACCAGGAGCCCCGCCAGCCACCAACGCGCCAAGCCATAGCGACGGTTACGTCGCGGCAAAGCAGAAAAGGTGTTAAGCGTGGAGGACATGCTGTGGATTGGCTCCTGAGCGTGTTAGGCTCTGCAAATAAGTAATGCATCCGTGTAGATGCCGCTACTTGGCTATATATTGAGGGGTTACCCCAGGATTCAAGCGTATGAGTATAAAGGTTAAGCGTTCTCGCGCACAGCCCATCGCCCGTCTGCTAAACAAGTCAGGGGATATTGGCCAATTAATGCGCCAGTCTCGCTTGATAGATCAGGCCCAGTGTCATTTAAGAGCCCACCTGCCAGAAGAGATGCGCCCACATATCTTTGTCGGCGGCTTTCGCGATGGGCGCTTAACCCTGATCAGTGGGCAGGCAAGCTGGCTGACATGGTTGCGCTTTGAACAGCAGCGGCTGTTGACGCTGCTACATCAACTGCCAGGCTTTGAGGCTGTGAACGGCTTTACCTTTAAAGTGCGCCCCGTCCGCCCAGTTGAGGCGCCTTTGCGTAATACCCGACACTTATCCGCCAGCGCGGGAAAAACGCTCAGCGAGTGCGCAAGCGACACGCACAATCCTGCGCTGCGTAAAGCGTTAGAGCGCCTTGCGTCTCACGCACCAAAATAAGCGTGCCGCGCGCATTGCGCATTTCTCGAATGCCAGAAACGCAAAAGCACCGCCTGAGCGGTGCTTTTTTTCATCAAGGCCAGTTATCGAACTTGAGCACTATCAAAGGAGAAACCTGGATAGCGCGTCATAGCTAATATCTGACACTCCTGCTTGGCAATTAGGCCATTGCAGGCGCTGCGTACGAAATAGGCGCAACAGCTTTTTCATCTTCAAACGTTACGATTTCATAAGCATCAGGCTGCGCCATCAATTCGCGGCAAAGCTGGTTATTCAGCGCATGGCCAGATTTTGTACCGTGAAACTCACCAATCAGGCTGTAACCTAACTGATACAAATCGCCGATCGCATCCAGCACCTTGTGCTTGACGAACTCATCTTCGTAACGCAAACCGCCTTCATTGACGATGCGATAATCATCAACCACGATCGCATTATCCAGGCTTCCCCCCAGGGCCAGGTTATTAGAGCGCAAAAACTCCAAATCCTTCATAAACCCAAAGGTGCGCGCCCGAGAAACTTCTTTCACAAAAGAGGTCGTCGAAAAATCGATAAGTGCGGTTTGTTTCTGCTGTTCGAAAACCGGGTGGTCGAAGTCGATGGCAAACGAGACCTTGAACCCTTGGTGCGGAAGGAAAACGGCTTCTTTATCGCCATCCTTAACCGCGACGCGACGCTTGATGCGTATAAATTTCTTTGCTGCATCCTGCTCAAGAATACCCGCCGATTGGATTAAAAACACAAACGGACTGGCACTACCGTCCATAATCGGCACTTCGGGAGCACTTAGGTCAACGTAAGCATTATCGATGCCTAGTCCTGCAAACGCTGACATCAAATGCTCAACCGTTGCCACTTTCACACCTTCGAGTGAAAGCGCGGTGCAAAGTGTTGTGTCTTCCACTAACTCTGCGCGTGCGGGTATATGTACCACAGGCTCCAGATCGGTTCTAACAAACACAATCCCGGTGTTTGTCGGCGC
Organism: Halomonas sp. 111; assembly: GCF_052379685.1. Classification (NCBI taxonomy): domain Bacteria; kingdom Pseudomonadati; phylum Pseudomonadota; class Gammaproteobacteria; order Oceanospirillales; family Halomonadaceae; genus Halomonas; species Halomonas sp. 111. The sequence goes on along the minus strand of NZ_JBQSYV010000003.1, from coordinate 153,177 downwards.
CGGACGCAAAGCCATGTGGACTTTTTTGCCGGAGTGCAGACCCACTCCAGTGGCGCGGATGACGTTTTGTAGGGTGCGTTGTCTGATCATGGGCAGTGGTCGAACTCTAATGACGGTAGTACCGTAGGGGAAGGAAAGTTATCAAACAGTGTTCACTTTAACAGCAAACGAGCGTTTTAACCAATAAAACACTCGTTTTCTGGCCCGGTAAACCTATAGAAACAATCAATCGGCCTGACGGCGCAAGAAAGCAGGTATGTCCAGGTAGTCGTCAGCATCGGCTGAGCGACTCTTTTCCGGACGCGGTTTGGGCGCGTGTTCAGGCGCCTCTGCACGGGCAGTTGCTTGCTGACGCATTACAGTAGGCTGCTGTAGCTTACGGTAATCAGAAGAGTCAGCAGAAGAGCGACGTGCAGGTTCGCGTGTCGTCGCTTTGGCAGCTTTCGCGCCATCTAATCCAGCAGCAACAACAGTAACACGCAACTCATCCGACATTTCCATATCGATGGAAGTTCCCACGACAATGGTCGCTTCTTGTGAAGCAAACTCTTGAACGGTGGCACCTACATCGTTGAACTCGCCAATCGACAGATCCGGGCCTGCCGTAATATTGACCAGAATGCCTCGCGCGCCATGCAGATCGATATCTTCCAGAAGCGGGCTACGGATAGCTTTTTCAGCTGCTTCGCGGGCGCGGTTCTCGCCGGTAGCTCCGCCCGTACCCATCATCGCCATGCCCATTTCAGACATAACAGTACGCACATCAGCAAAGTCGACGTTGATAATACCAGGGCTTGTGATCAGCTCGGCAATACCTTGAACAGCACCAAGCAATACATCATTGGCAGCGCTAAACGCAGTTAACAGCGTCGCGCTTTTACCCAGTACGGATAAAAGCTTTTCGTTGGGTATGGTGATCAGCGAATCAACATGCTGAGAGAGCTCTTTCATTCCCTCTTCGGCAGCGCGCATACGCTTGGGGCCTTCAAACGGGAAAGGCCGCGTAACGACAGCTACCGTTAAAATACCCAATTCCTTGGCAACTTGCGCAACCACTGGCGCGCCGCCGGTGCCTGTACCACCGCCCATACCAGCGGTAATAAAGACCATATCGGCGCCTTCAAGCAGCTCAGCGATTCGGTCACGATCTTCCATCGCGGCCTGACGACCGACCTCAGGGTTGGCGCCAGCACCGAGCCCCTTGGTGATTTCACCACCTAGCTGTAATACTGTTTTTGCGGATACGCGTTTAAGCGCCTGGGCATCGGTATTGGCGCAAATAAATTCAACGCCTTCAATGTTACTTTCAACCATGTGATTGACGGCATTGCCGCCACCACCACCAACACCGACTACTTTTATGACCGCACTACTTGAGGGTGCGTTATCTACCAATTCAAACATAAGCCCCGTCTCCTGAACCGCGCTTGCGGCCCTGTCAGAAATTTCCTTTGAACCAGCCCTTGATTCTGGCCAGCGCCGAATGGTCATCCTTGATATCACGTCGAGAGAGCTCGTTGCGACCTTTATGAGGTGCAATGACTCCCCCGTGGCTTTCTAGACCCTGCCCATGCCGCGCTTCTTGCAGTGCATAGTGCAATAAGCCGACACCTGTTGCATAAATGGGGTTTCGCACGACATCCGCTAAACCTTTAACGTTTTGCGGACAAGCAATACGAACCGGCATGTGGAATATCTCTTCCGCCAATTCGCCGACCCCTTCCATACGTGAGGTGCCACCAGTGAGCACAACACCAGCGGCAACCATGTCTTCATAGCCACTGCGACGTAATTCGTCTCTAACCAGTGTAAATAGCTCTTCATAGCGTGGTTCGACCACTTCTGCGAGCGCCTGACGCGACAAGTCGCGTGACGGACGATCACCCACGCTAGGAACCTTAATCATTTCATCGCTTGCGGCCAATTGCGTTAAGGCACAAGCGTATTTAACCTTGATCTCTTCTGCGTGCTGCGTCGGTGTACGTAGCGCCATGGCAATATCGTTGGTGACCTGATCACCAGCAATTGGTATAACGGCCGTATGTCGAATGGCACCTTCAGTAAAGATGGCCATATCAGTGGTTCCACCACCGATATCCACCATGCAAACGCCTAATTCACGCTCGTCTTCGGTCAACACTGCCATGCTGGATGCCAGCTGCTCCAGGATAATTGAGTCGACGTCCAAACCACAGCGTCGAACACATTTCTCAATATTCTGTACCGCGTTGAGTGCTGCCGTTACCAGATGAACTTGCGCTTCTAAACGTACACCGGACATGCCCAAGGGCTCGCGAATACCGCCTTGTGCATCAATTGCAAATTCCTGGGGCAGTACATGTAAAACGCGCTGACCTTCTGAAACCGCCCTTGCCCTCGCTGAATCAATAACGCGATCAATATCAGAAGGAGTAACTTCACGCTCTTTAATAGCGACCACGCCATCTGAATTCATCGAGCTAATATGACTACCCGCAATGCCCACATATACCGAGTGAATATCGCAGCCAGCCATAAGCTCGGCTTCTTCCACAGCGCGCTGAATAGATTGAACGGTTGATTCAATATTAATGACAACGCCTCGCTTCATACCCCGTGACGGGTGCGAGCCGATACCAGCAATTTCAATGCCGCCATCATCGGTAGGTTGACCGACAATTGCGACGACCTTGGACGTTCCAATGTCCAGCCCGACCACCATATTCGATGCATTGGGTGAGCCTGCCATGAGTCGGGAATTCTCCTTGTAAACTTTTTAAAATTAAAATAAATAGGGATACTTAAACCAACTTATTCTTTGCCTATTATAACTTGCAACCGGTAAGCGCTGATAGCTCAATAGCGCAGTACGCTGATGTGAAGTTTAAATCTACAAAATCACCGATATCCCATAGTATAGAAACAATTGGCATAATACGACCAGCCCAAGCCCACAATAATGGGCTTGAAGTGTAATTTAAACCCCATTAATGCGTTTTTACGCGCTGACGGCGACTTATCATGGCTAAAGCGCGTTAATTAAAACTTGAGTTAGTCTTCTGATGCCTCAAAATCGCTCTGACCATGCCAGGCAACAGCGACACCGTTAGGATAGCGCAAATCAATATAACGAATATGCTCACTATACCTTGATAACTCGCGCTGCCAGGAGGCCGCTAAGCGTGCCAAACGCACTTCATGCTCGCGCCGGCCCAGCATAATCCAGGTACCGTTACTTAGCTGAACACGCCATGCACCGCGCGGCTCTAATCGAAACTGAGTAAGTGCCAACGACAAGTTTGCGAAATAAGGTGTTAGACGATGATAGTAATTTAGCACCTCTTCACTGCTTCCGCTGGGGCCCGCAAGATCAGGAAGACCTGAAGGCACCGCCAGAGGTGCAAAAGCAAAGGGCTCGCCTTTCGGGTTAAGCAAAAAGTCATCATTCCAGCGCGCAACGGGCACTTGTTCCGCCAGTTCAAACACCAGCGCATTAGGCCACTCACGAGAAATACGCACTTCTTTAAGCCAGCCAATCTCCAGGGCCCGGTTACGCAGCACGCCTAAATCAGCCGATAACCAAGTGGTACCTTGAACCAAAGGGGCAAGCTGAGTGCGTAGATAATCTGCGCTTACGTAATCCCACTCCCCACGGATGGAAACACGCTCGATGGGCCGATCCAGCCATAGCCATAGCGCGCGCCCTCCTGCCACTAACAGTAACGCCAGAAGCAGGATACCAAACCAGGCATTACGCCTTTTCATAAGGCCTCATCATGATGCGTTCTGCTTTCCGGCAGAGTGGAGTATCTGCACCACCAGGTCATCAAATTCGATACCCGCATAGGCAGCGGCTTGAGGCACCAAACTGTGATCGGTCATGCCAGGCACGGTATTAACTTCCAATAGCCAGAACTGGCCATTGGCATCCCGCATCACGTCCACACGCCCCCAGCCTTCACACCCAATGGCCGCAAACGCGTGCTGGCACAGCGTTGCCAGCTGTGCTTCCTCTTCTGTGGTAAGCCCACAAGGAAGATGGTACTGGGTCGTATTGGAAACGTATTTGGCTTCATAGTCGTAGAATCCGCCAGGCACTTCGACCCGAATAGCGGGCAATACACGCTCATCCAGCAGCGCCACCGTGTACTCCTCACCGACCACAAAGCGCTCGGCCATCACTCGGGCATCAAATTGTGCCGCTTCGCGATAGGCGGCCTCAAGCGCCTCCTGGCTTTTAACTATACTGATCCCAAGCGTGGAGCCTTCATGTACTGGCTTAACCATCATCGGCAACCCAAGCGTGGCGACTACTCCGGCCCAGTCTGCATCAGCCGTCAACATAATGCTTTCCGGCGTGGGCAGCCCAATGGCTTGCCAAACCTGCTTGGTGCGCTGCTTATCCATTCCCAGCGCTGACGCCATGACGCCACTACCGGTATAGGGAATACCCAGGAGCTCAAGCGCACCCTGGAGCGTACCGTCTTCACCACCACGACCATGCAGGGCGACAAATATCGCCGATGGCGCCATCGCCTCAAGTCCGGCTAACCCCTTATCGCGTAAATCATAGCCTTCTGCGTTAATCTTTTGGCGTTTTAGCGCCTCAAGTACAGCGGCACCACTTTTAAGGGAAACCTCACGCTCAGCAGAAGAACCGCCGTAAACCACCACCACACGAGAGCAATCAATATTGACGTCTTTCAGGCTCACAGTTCCACCTCACTCATTTGCAGCTTCGCCTTGGCCAAGCTGAGCGAGATACCACCTACGTCGCCCGCCCCCTGAGTAATTAGAATGTCATCGGGTCTCAGTACATTGGCCAATAGCGCTGGCAGCTCCTGCTTATGTTCAACAAAAAGCGGGTCTACCTCACCGCGCTGACGAATCGAACCTGCAAGCGTGCGCCCTTCAGCGCCAGGGATAACCGCCTCGCCCGCGCTGTATACGTCTAAAAGCACCAGCGTATCTACCTGGGACAATACACGAACGAAATCTTCATAGAGATCCCGGGTCCGGCTGTAGCGGTGGGGCTGATAAAGCATCACTAAACGACGCTCAGGCCAGCCAGCGCGGACTGCTCTGATGACCATATCCACTTCGCGCGGATGATGGCCATAATCATCCACTAACATAATCTTGCCGGGCGCTTTAGGCGCAGGGAAATGGCCATGCACTTGAAAGCGCCGCCCTACCCCAGCAAACCCCGCCAGACCACGCAGAATCGCCTCGTCACTCACGCCTGCATCCGTAGCAACAACAATCGCTGCCATCGCATTAAGCGCATTGTGCTGACCAGGCATGGCAAGCCGCACGTTTAAGGGCGCAGCCTGACCAGGCCGCAAAGCCGTAAAGGAAACTTCACCACTTTGCTGCACAAAATCGGTAATCCGATAATCGGCATCTTCTTCAAAACCGTAGGTAACGAATTGGCGCTTAATCTGAGTTCGCAGTGCCCGTACATGCGGGTCATCGATACACAATATAGCCAACCCGTAGAACGGCAGGTTGTGTAGAAATTCGATAAAGGTATCTTTTAACCGTTCGAAATCGCCACCATAGGTGCTCATATGGTCAGCATCAATATTGGTAACTATCGACACCATTGGCTGCAAATGCAGGAATGAAGCGTCAGACTCATCAGCCTCTGCAACCAGATAATCCCCTTCACCCAAGCGCGCATTGGTACCGGCACTGGTCAACTTCCCGCCGATGACAAAGGTCGGGTCCAGGCCGCCTTCGGCTAACAGCGTCGCCGTTAAGCTGGTCGTGGTTGTTTTTCCATGGGTACCGGCAACCGCAATGCCGTGACGAAATCGCATTAACTCTGCCAGCATCTCGGCACGACGCACCACGGGGACACGGTGCTCATGTGCCCAGCGAATTTCAGGGTTGGTCGTATCAACGGCGCTTGAAACAACCACAACGTCGGCCCCTTCGACATTCTCCTCGGCATGGCCAATCTCAACCCGAACACCACACATGCGAAGCCGCTCAATAACCGAAGAGGCTTTCATATCGCTGCCACTGACGCTGTAACCTTGATTGGCCAATACTTCGGCAATACCACACATGCCCGCGCCACCGATACCGACGAAATGAATATGCTGAATACGGCGCATACCCGGGCCGCTTGAGCTTATGCGTTGCAGCGACGATGGGGTTACTGAGTCGGTCACACGTTTTCTCCTTTGTGTAGTATCGCCAGGCATCCTTCGGCTAATCGCTCTGTGGCATCCAGGTGCGCGGCCTGGCGTGCACGGGAAGCCATCAGCGCCAGCGTAGCGGGCTCTAACAGGTCATTTAAATAGTGCGTTAAGCGCTCAGGCGTCAGCGCGGACTGCACAACGCATAGCGCAGCACCCGCATTAACCAGCACATTGGCATTGACTCGCTGGTGATCATCGACCGCAAAAGGAAACGGAACAAGAAGCGAGGGCTTTGCCGCAGCCGCCAGCTCTGCAACCGTTAACGCCCCCGCTCGACAAACCACCAAATCAGCCCAATCATACGCTGCGGCCATATCATCAATAAACGGGGAAACATCGGCCTGTATGCCATGTTCGGCGTACCCTTGTGCCGTTTGAGCGTCCCGCGACTTCCCGGCCTGGTGGCGTATTTCCGGGCGCTTACCGGGTGGTAGCGCAGCAATCGCTTGGGGCAAGCGTTCATTTAATGCCACAGCACCTAATGATCCCCCCACTACTAACAAGCGCAGCGGACGCCCCTGTAATGCCTCGACCGTACGCGGCACTTGGCCAAGTGTCGCTATATCTTCACGCACGGGGTTGCCAATGACGTCTGCCCGCGTACCGAACGCTTCAGAAAAGGCAGCATAGCTGCGCGTCGCTAGGCGGGAAAGCACGCGGTTGGTTAAGCCGGCAACTGCATTTTGCTCATGAACGACCAGCGGAATACCCGATAGCCACGCAGCAAGCCCGCCCGGACCACTGGCAAAACCACCGAGGCCAACCACCAGCTGCGGCTTAAAGCTTTTTATGACGTCACGTGCTTGCCAAATAGCTCGGCTAAGGTTCACAGGTGCTTTAAACCAGCCGGCCACACCATTACCGCGCAACCCGCTAACGGCAATGGTATGCAGCTTAATACCGGCCTCGGGCACCAGTCGATTTTCAATACCTCTGGGGCTACCCAACCACTCAACGTCAATGTTTTGCGCCATAAGCGCACGCGCAAGGGAAAGCGCGGGGATCACATGCCCGCCCGTTCCTCCTGCCATGATTAAAACACGCCGATGTGCGTTCACCGTCACAAACGACTCCTTGAAGATTATTTCGATAACCGCGGTTCATGGCGCGGTTTATAGGGGGTTGGCGCACGGCTCGGCCGCTGTCGTGTTTCTGCGTCAACCCGCAAAAGCAGACCAATCATCATGCCAATAACCAATAAGCTCGAACCACCATAACTTATCAAGGGCAAGGTCAGCCCCTTGGTGGGCAGTAGCCCCGAGCTTACCGCCATATTGATAAACGCCTGAGAGGCAATAACAAAACAGATACCGTAACTTACGTAAGCACCAAAAAGATGGCCCGCAAGTTCAGCCTTCCGGCCAATCCACATGGCGCGACTAATCAATAGGGTAAACAGCAGGATAATCGCAATAGCGCCAATCATGCCTAGCTCTTCGGCAATAACGGCAAAGATAAAATCGGTATGCGCCTCGGGTAAATAGTGCAGTTTCTGGACACTATTTCCTAACCCGGTGCCTGTAACATGCCCACGACCAAAGGCAATCAGCGCTTGGGTCAACTGATAGCCGGTTGCGAACTGGTCTGCCCACGGGTCCAAAAAACTGGTCCAACGCGCCAGACGATAAGGCTCCAGCGCCACCATCATGACCGCACCAAATCCCAAAACAGCACCGCTGCCAATAAGTAACACGAGCGATGCACCACTCATCATTAACATGCCAATGACACACGTGGTGTAGACCACCATCCCGCCAAAGTCGGGCGCTAAAAACAGCAGTCCTGCTGGTAGCGCCAACACCGCAATGGGGCGCCACATGGTAAAAACACGGCGGCGTAAATCATAGGTAAAACGCGACATAAACATCGCCATGTAAAAGATAAGGCCTATTTTACCAAGCTCAGATACTTGAAGACTAGGCAGCGGGCCCGGCAGCGATATCCAGCGCTTACTGCCGTTAATTTCCTGACCAAACAGCAACACGCCTACCAACAATGCTACGCTTATTAAAAAAATCAGTGCCGCATTCTGGCGCCATACTTCAAGGGGTACGCTAAGCATAAACAAGCAGCCTAGCGTTGAAATGAGCAAGAAAACCCCATGCTGCCGAAAGTAGTAGAAGCTATTCTCCAGAAGCCCTATTGAGGCCGAGCTGACCATCACCCAGCCAATGCCTGCAAGCGCCACAGCGGCTGCAATGAGCCAGATATCACAGGGGGAGTTTCGCGTCGTTAATACAGTGTGCAAGCGCTTTAATCGGCTCATAAGGGTACTCCCGTCGCACTGCTTTCCACCCAGCGACGAAAAGCATCACCTCGAACCTGGTAGTTGGGAAACTGGTCCAGGCTTGCACAGGCAGGTGACAGCAACACACAGTCGCCAGGCTCTGCCTGGCTAAATGCGGCCTCCATTGCCTGCGTTAAGTCGTTTACCTGCTGGACCGGCACATGCACTGCTACAGCGTCTGAAATTCGATCACTATCAGCACCAAATAGCAGTGCCAACCGCGCGCAGCGCGCCAACGGCACCGCTAACGGCGAAAAGTCAGCGCCTTTACCTACACCACCCGCCAACCAAATCAAGCGGCCCGTTAACGTGGCGCCCAACCCTTCAATGGCGGCTAATGTTGCCCCAACATTGGTGCCCTTCGAGTCGTTTATCCACGTCACCCCATTAATACAGGCTACTGTTTCGCTCCGGTGAGGCAACCCCGTAAAGGCTTTTAAGGCTTCTACCATGGAAAATGCATCAAGCGCCAACGCCTGCCCCATTGCCAGTGCTGCTAATGCATTCGTATAGTTGTGCTGGCCAGCCATCTTCAATTCACTCGCCGAAACCCATGACGTCTGCCCCTGCATGAGCATAAGCTCGGCCCCTTGCCATACCAGCCCCCAGTTGCTGTCTGTGGGCGGGTTCGCTGAAAAGCTGGCAATGCCTGGTCCTTCTTGAAAAGGCCAGGTCAGGGGGTCGTCCTGATTGACAACCGCATACTCCGCACCGTTAAAAATACGTTGTTTTGCCAAACGATAGACCGACATATCACCATGCCTATCCAAATGATCTTCGCTCAGATTCAAGAAAGCCGCGACTTTTGCACCCAAGACAGGCGTGGTTTCAAGCTGAAAACTGGAAAGCTCAAGAACATACAGCTCTGCATCCGGCTGCTCGGCCAATAAATCCAGCGCGGGCGTTCCCAGGTTGCCGCCAACCGCCACTCGCAAACCAGCCGCCCTGGCCATCTCACCCAGTAGAGTGGTCACCGTGGATTTCGCGTTTGAGCCCGTGATAGCCGCAATGGGGACCTGGGTCCCGCGAACAAACAGCGCCGTTTCACCAATCAGCACAGGCTCGCCAGTATACGGGTTAACGCGCCCAGCCAGGCTTTCAAGACCCGGCGAATCGGGGCCAACGCCTGGGCTAAGCACTACTTCATAAGCGTCCGTAAAATCGAGCGACGTCAGAGGGCCGCAGATGACGTCAACGTTTGGATGGGCTGCATAAAAAGCGTCAAGCCCCGGCGGCTCGCTGCGCGTATCGACGACCATAAACGGCGTATGCGTGCGTGCCAGGTGGCGGCATATTGCTCGGCCTGAAAGGCCTAAGCCAACGACCACTGTGACACCCTTGGGTACTCGCACCATCTCTGGCTCCTTTGCGGTTTACGCTTAAGGCGATAACGCTACCGATTAACGAACCTTGAGCGTCGCGAGGCCCAGCAGCACCAGCACAACGGTAATGATCCAGAAGCGCACAATAACGCGTGGCTCAGGCCAACCTTTTAACTCGAAGTGGTGATGCAGCGGCGCCATACGGAAAATACGCCGCCCCGTCAGTTTGTAAGACCCGACTTGCAGGATCACCGACAACGTCTCCACTACAAAGATACCGCCCATAATAAACAGGACGATCTCCTGGCGAACGATGACCGCCACAACCCCAAGCGCCGCCCCCAGGGCAAGCGCACCTACATCTCCCATAAACACCTGGGCGGGGTACGTGTTAAACCATAAAAAGCCGAGACCCGCACCTGCAATCGTGGCGCAGAAAATAGCCAGCTCACCGGTGCCGTTTATAAACGGGATATGCAAGTAGTTAGCGAACACTGCATTACCGCTAGCGTAGGCAAACACCGACAATCCCATCGCTACCAGCACGGTTGGCATAATGGCCAAGCCATCCAGCCCGTCGGTTAAATTCACGGCGTTAGAGCTACCCACAATCACCAGGTAGGTTAATACGATATAGAACACGCCAAGCGGCAGTGCGACGTCTTTAAACAGCGGCACCAACAAGCTGGTTTCAACGGGCGTGGTTGCGGTGAAAAACAGCACTAACGCAGCGCCAAGGCCTACCACCGACTGCCAAAAGTATTTCCAGCGTGCCGGCAGGCCTCGCGGGTTCTTTTCTACCACTTTCCGGTAATCATCGACCCAGCCTATCGCACCAAAGCCCAGCGTAACGGCCAATACCACCCACACGTAGCGGTTGGTTAAATCACCCCATATGATGGTGCTGATGCCGATGGCCAGCAGGATCATCACCCCTCCCATAGTAGGGGTGCCCGCTTTTGATAGATGTGACTGCGGGCCATCATCACGCACGGCCTGGCCTATCTGGCCTTCCACAAGCCGGCGAATAACCCACGGCCCTAGCCAAAGGCAAAGCATTAATGACGTTAACGCGGCAAGAATGACGCGCAGGGTGAGATAGTTAAAAACCTGAAAGCCCGTATAGTACTGAGCTAAAAAATTCGCCAAGTAAAGTAACATGAACGGCGTTTACCTTATTTCATCCGAGCACAGCGCAGTAATGATCTTTTCCATACCGGCGCTACGCGACCCTTTAACCAACAACGTGGCATTGGGCGGCAAAGTATTAATGACATGACGCACTAGCGTCTCGTGGTCGTCAAAATGCTGCCCGCGACCGAAGGCGTCACAAGCTGGACGCGCGTTATCACCCAACGTCAACAGCCCGTCGATGCCAAGCTCAGCCGCGTAGCGGCCCATCTCAGCATGCAGTTTTTCCGTTTCGTCTCCCAGCTCACCCATGGCGCCCAGTGCACACCAACGCGGCGCGGGGAAACGCATTAACGTCTCCATAGCGGCTTTGACCGCCCCAGGGTTGGCATTATACGTATCGTCTAACAGCGTGGCACCATTAAGCCCCGAAACGATACTTAGCCTTCCCTTCAACGCACGCAGGGTCTGCAGACCTTCAATCACATCCGTGGGCGTGACGCCTATCACTAATGCGGCCGCAGCCGCGGCCAGCGCATTGCTCACGTTGTGCTTACCTGGCATGGCAAGCTGCACATCACCCAGCGGCTTGCCATGTTGAACAAGCGTGAAAGCATACCGCCCCTGAGAGTCACAGGAAAGCGCCGAGGCATGAACATCCGCGGTACTATCAAACCCAAAACTGATCACACGGCGCGGCGACGCACAGGCAGCCCAAAAGGGGTAGTAACGATCATCGCGATTGAGCACCGCGATGCCCTGCTCACTTAGACCGTTCAGCAGCTCGCTTTTGGCTTGGGCAATATGACCCATGCCTCCAAACTCGCCAACATGCGCGCCCGTTACGTTGGTAATCACCGCCACATCCGGTACGGTTAATCGACTGGACCAGGCGATTTCACCCAAGTGATTTGCGCCTAACTCAATCACGCCTGCTTGATGCTCGGGCGCTAAGCGTAAAAGCGTGAGGGGTACGCCAATATCGTTATTAAGATTGGCTTCCGTGGCCAACACGTTACCCAACGGCGATAACAGCGCAGCCGTCATCTCCTTCACCGTCGTTTTGCCACTATTTCCCGTGATACCGACTAACGGAATCCCGCACTGACGGCGCCACGCGCCCGCTAAAAGCCCAAGCCCCAGGCGTGTATCAGGGCATACCAACTGAGTCAGCGGACTTTCAACAGCGGACTCAACCAGTGCCGCCGCCGCGCCTTTGTCGCGGGCCTGTTCGATAAAATCATGACCATCGAACCGCGGCCCTTTGAGCGCGATGAATAAGCAGCCGGGCACAATCTGCCGAGTGTCCGTCACAATGGAGGTAAATGCGCGCGATGCATCGCCGGCGGGCACCATAACTCCCAGCACTCTGGCGGCATCGGCCAGTGTCCAGTTCATTGTGCACTACCCCGCAATGCAAACGCCTTCATGACTTCATCTTCATCGTTATAAGCGTGGCGGACGCCGTTGATCTCCTGATAGGCCTCGTGGCCTTTCCCTGCGACCAGAATCACATCGTTTTGAGCTGCCTGCTGAATTACTTGACTGATCGCGTGACGACGGTCCGCTATTTCGAGCAGTGTTGCCGTTGAGGCGAGCCCGGCAATAATGTGCTGACGAATCTGCGCTGCTGACTCGCCCCGTGGATTATCGTCAGTCACCACTACCACATCCGCCAGCGCCTCCGCCGCTTTTGCCATTTCTGCGCGCTTGCCTGTGTCGCGCTCACCGCCACAGCCAAACACACACCACAGCTTGCCCGCCTTGCTTAAATGGGCGCGCAGCGCTGTGAGCGCATTGTGTAACGCATCAGGAGTATGGGCATAGTCAATCACCACACCCGGAACGCCTTTTGCGTGATAAAGCGCCATACGGCCAGGTACCGGGGTAAGCGCAGCGGCAGCCTCGAAAAGTGAGTTAATCGAATGGCCCCATCCATAAAGCGTCGCCATGGCCAACAACACATTATCCAGGTTGAAGCGCCCGACCAGACCCAGCACTAACATGCGCTCGCCTTCGGGCGTGGCAATAAGTGCTTGCTGGCCTGTTTCGCTTGTCTGAACGTCCATCACCCGTAGCGTTACGGCCTCATCCTGACCGACCGCCAATACGCGAACGCTTTGATCACAACCAGCCAGCATCAATCGCGCCAGAGGATCATCGGCATTAACCACTGCAAGCTCAAGCTCGCTACGTCTGAACAGCTTCGCCTTGGCCGCGGCATAAGCCGCCATACTGCCATGATAATCAAGATGATCTCGCGTTAGATTGGTAAACACGCCCACCTTTATATTCGCAGCATCTAAACGGTGCTGGTCAAGGGCATGGGAGGAAGCCTCAAGCGCTACTCGCTTAATGCCTTGAAGCGCCAGCCCTCCAAACGCAGCCTGCAGGGCTAAAGGCCCCGGCGTGGTGAGCCCAGTATCCACTAGCTGGCCTGGGCGGCCTACACCCAGCGTTCCTACCACACCCGCCGGAACACCTAGCGCTTCGCTAAGTTCTGCAATGTAATGAGTAACGGAGCTTTTACCATTGGTACCGGTGACGCCAATAACCTCAAGGTCATCCGGAACATTAAAAAGTTGTTTACCCAACTCTCCCAAGCGGGCAGCCAGATGTGGCAAGTAGAGTACACGCCCATCCCAGGTCGCATGGTGCTCCGTGGTATGCGCCAGCACCAGCGAAGCGCCTTGCTCAAGCACTGCGCGAATAAAATCGCGCCCGTCACGCTGACTACCTAGAACAGCTACAAATATATCGCCGACTTCCAGCGCGCGTGAATCGGTGGTCAGACGTAAAGACGCGGGTAGTTCGGGAAGCGACTGCTCAAACGAAGCACCCGGCCATACTTTGCTCAGCGCACTCCATACATCGGTGGGAGCCAACGTCATGCCATCTCCTTAGCCATTCTTACTCGTCAACTTCATGGTCTGGCGGTACGTCCAACAAGCGCAATGCGTTGCCTGTCACGCTTGAAAAGACCGGAGCGGCCACTGCACCGCCATAAAATTCACCCGCTTTAGGGTGATCAATCATCACCACGGTCACAATACGCGGGTCGGAAATAGGCGCAATGCCTGCAAATACGCTGCGATAAGCATCCGTGGTATAGCCGCCCTGCCCCGACTTACGCACAGTCCCGGTTTTGCCTCCCACACGATAACCTTCAACGCGTGCGCGCCGACCACCGGTATAGGCGGCAACGGATGTCTCCAGAATACTCAGCAAATCATTGGCGACGGCGGGCTCAATGGCAGGCAGTCCTTGGGGCGGTTCAGAAAGGCGTAGCAATGAAGGCGGTAAGCGCATGCCACCATTAGCTAGTGCGGTATAAGCACTGGCTAATTGAACAGCCGAGGTAGACAAACCATAGCCGTAAGAGAGCGCTGCCCGCTCACTACGCGACCAGCGCACTGGGGCCGGAAGACTGCCCGTTGACTCCCCTGGAAAACCCGTTCCAGGGGATTGCCCCAGCCCTAGTTGGTTATATTTTTCCCACATAGCCGTATCGCTTAACTGCAACGTTAAACGGGACATACCCACGTTGGATGAGTGCTCCAAAATACCGGCAAGCGTCAACTCGCCATAATCGCGAAAGTCACGGATGGTAAATTGATCGAGACGCATCCAGCCAGGCGACGTATTCACAACGGCATCGCGATCAACAATGCCGCTTTCAAGAATGGCAGCCATGGCCAGCGGTTTCATAACAGAGCCGGGCTCAAACACATCAACCAGCGCTTGGTTACGCAACCCACGTGGATCAAGCCCGGTACGATTATTAGGGTTATAAGAAGGCAGGTTAGCCATCGCCAACACCTCGCCGGTGCGGGCATCCATCATGACAAGCACGCCACCATCGGCTTCATGCTCAGCCACCGCCGCTCGAAGCTCCCGGTACGCCATATATTGAATGCGCTGATCAATTGAAAGCACCAAGTCGCCGCCTGGCTGCGCTTCACGTATGACGCCTAGCTCGCGCACCAAACGCCCACGTCGGTCTTTAATGACGCGCCGCTGGCCAGGATGACCGGCCAGGAAAGGCTGATAAGAGAGCTCCAACCCCTCCTGCCCCCTATCATCTACATTGGTCACGCCAAGTATCTGTGCGGCGACCTCGCCAGCAGGGTAGTAACGCTTGTGCTCGCGCTGGGGATACACGCCGGGTGTGCGTAAATCCAGAATCCGCTGGGCCGCTTGTGGCGTCATCTGGCGGCGAAGGTACATAAACTCACGGCTGCTATAAAGCTCAACCCGCGCCTCAAAGTCATCCGGCGACATGCCTAGCGCCTGCGCCAGCATAACGCGCTGAATACCATCTTCGGGTAGCTCTTGAGGATTGGCCCACAGCGTAACAACCGGTGTTGAGATCGCGAGCGGCTCGCCGTTTCGATCCGTGATCATGCCGCGGTGCGCAGGGATCGCTTCATGGCGAAGTGTTCGCGCATCTCCCTGGCTCTGTAGAAAGGGTCGGTCAATCACCTGTAGCAGTGTGATGCGCCCAATAAGGATGCATGCCACTATGCAAAATACGATCAATATAAAGTAAAAACGACCGTTACCTAACGGGGGGGCAACAGGTAGATGACGAGGCATCCCTCCCCGACGTTCGCCTCTCATGGTCGTATCACCTCAACATCGTGCACATCAGGAATACGCATATCCAAGCGCTCCGTCGAAATTTGCTCAATACGAGCGGGTGTCGACCAAGCGCCCTCTTCCAAAAGCAACTGCCCCCATTCGGTCTGCAGCTGATTTTTCTCCTGCCCAAGCTGTTGCAGCTGAGCATACTGAACGCGCGTTAAATGAGTAACAACAACGGTGGCTAAGCCACTAATAATGCAGGCAAAAAAAAGCAGGCAAATAACCAGCGGCCACGTGCGAAAACGTAGTTTAAAGGGCCATTCAGTGCGTAGCGTTGAGCTCCAACGCTCAATCCGATCCATGCTCATGGTTATACTCGTTTTCGGGCAGCCCGCATAACGGCGCTGCGCGCACGTGGATTACCGACCACCTCGTCATCACTAGGGCGTACGCCTTTGCCCAACGCCTCAAGACGGCGATTTAACTGATCATCACGGATAGGCATACCACGCGGTAGATGCGAATCGCCACGCACATAATGACGTATAAAGCGTTTTACACGGCGATCTTCCAGCGAGTGGAAACTGATAACCACAAGATGACCACCGGGCGCTAGCGCTTCAAGGGCTGCGTCTAAGGCAGCATCAAGTTGATCTAGTTCACCATTTAGATAAATTCGTAACCCTTGAAATGCTTTGGTCGCAGGGTGCCGCCCCTTTTCCCAAGCAGGATGGGCTTTTTTTAGCACCTCAGCCAGGTCAACCGTATGCGTAAACGGCGTTTCAACACGCCGCTCGACCACTGCACGGGCCAAGCGCTTTGCATAGCGCTCCTCACCGTAGGCTTTAAACACGTGAGCGATATCCGCCTCTTTAGCACGAGCTAAAAATGTGGCTGCACTTTCGCCTTGCGTCGGGTCCATACGCATATCCAGCGGACCATTGCGCATAAAGCTAAACCCACGCTCGGGGTCATCCAACTGCGGAGAAGAAACGCCTATATCCAACAACACGCCAGACAGCTTGCCAAACACACCCTGCTCACGCGCATAGTCAGCCAGGTGGGCGAATTCACGCTGGGTAATTTGAAAACGCGCATCATCGATTTCAGCGGCGGCAGCAATAGCCTGGGGATCGCGGTCCATGGCCATCAAGCGTCCCTGGTCGCCAAGGCGAGACAGGATTAACCGTGAATGACCGCCACGACCAAAGGTGCCATCTAAATAAATACCGTCAGGAGTATGTACAAGGGTATCAACCGCCCCTTCCAGTAATACGCTGGTATGGCGAAACGGTGAAACGACCTGGTCAGCGTCAGGAGAAGGCATGTTACTCTCACACAAATCTCATAGAAAAATAAAAGGGGCTCGCTACTGCGGGCCCCTTATGGAAATGGGGAGTCGGCCGATAAGCCGGGTTCTGTCGTGGACAGTCATTCCTCTAGGCGCTGCGTCACCACAGCGCTCAAGCAACCTACCCGGACCCAGCGCGGGCCACGCCTTTGGGTCCCTATTTGGTCTTGCTCCGAGTGGGGTTTACCATGCCACGCACTGTTGCCAGGCGCGCGGTGCGCTCTTACCGCACCCTTTCACCCTTACCGGCCCTTTGAGGTTTATTTCAAGAGGCTTAGGCGGTCTACTCTCTGCTGCACTTTCCGTCGGCTTACGCCGCCCAGGCGTTACCTGGCACTCTGCCCTATGGAGCCCGGACTTTCCTCCCCCAGCCCATCAAAAAGATGGGTTAGCGGCGACTGTCTGGCCAACTCCGGCGGCAAGCATACCAGCGCCCTCGCTTCGCCTCAATGCTCGGTTTTAATTGCCTGCAATCTTGCATACCACTCTTGTTTGCGACCGCCCAGCATTCGAGCCACTATCGCTGCTCCTTGCTTGACACCTACGCCCTCATCCAGCAGTACTTTCATCAACGCATCTGCACCAATATTTTGATGTTCGCTTTGAGTGACGGGCGGGGCACCTGCCACCATTACCACAAACTCGCCTCTTGCCTGGTTAGGATCTTCTGTTAGCTGCGCCAGCAGGGCTTCCGGAGTGCCCTGAAGAAAGGTCTCAAACGTTTTAGTCAACTCCCTGGCCAATACCACGCTACGTTCGGGCATTTGGTCACGCAGCGCCTCCAAGGTATGCACAATGCGGTGTGGGGATTCGTAAAACACCAGCGTTTCTTCCCGAGCTTGCCACTGCTCCAGCGCCTGGCGGCGCGGGCCTGGCTTGGCGGGTAAAAAACCGCAAAACGTGAAGCGATCAGTCGGCAGACCCGCCCCAGAAAGCGCCGTCACAAAGGCACAAGGCCCGGGAAGCGCCACCACATGACGGCCACGCACGCGCAGCTCTCTCACCAGCACAAACCCAGGGTCACAAATAAGCGGCGTTCCAGCATCGCTAATCAATGCAATACTTTCGCCTGCCTCCAGATAAGCATCCAGGGTATCCACTCGGCGCGCCTCATTATGTTCATGAAGCGACAGCATGGGTGTATTAATCCCCAAATGCGCCAATAAGCGGGCGCTATGACGCGTATCCTCTGCCGCGATGCGCGATACTTCCGCTAATACCCGAGCTGCACGCGGCGATAAATCGTCCAAATTCCCAATTGGGGTGGCAACCACGTACAATGTGCCCGGATTGTGGTGTGTCATCGTGACTCCCGATTTGTTAATGGCTTGCTCTGACGGTGCGCTATGCTTGTGCTATGCCAACTTACCCACTGACATGCGGCGACAGCGCAAATGAAAACTAAGGAAGGATACATGAAACAGTCTCTGCGTGGCGTACTCGCCACAGGCCTCTTGGCACTTCTTATGACTGGCTGTGCGATGCAATCGCCCAGCGTGGTCGACCGCGCGGACGATCAGGAAGCGGGCCGTTTGCTCAATCAGGCAGAACAGCAGGCCCCGGATCAAGCGGCTAAAACTCGTCTCGAAGCAGCCACCATTTTTGCCCAACAAGGGCAGCGGCAACGTGCTTTTGAGACAGCCGATGCGCTTGATGAAGTCAGGCTTTCAGACACGGATCGCGTTCGCTGGGCACTGCTTTTCTCTGAATTAGCGCGTGGCATGGATAATCCACGCGCCGTGCTGCGTGCCACGCAAGTGCTCAACGACGACCTGCCCATTCAGGATGATCAACGCGAAACGCTGACAGAGCGCCAGCGCTGGGCGCGTACCGCGCTTGATGAACCCGATATGGAACAACTGACACTACCAAGTCTTGAGGGTCAGGACATAAGCCGCATCATTGTGGCCCTGCCCGAATCAGGCCCGCTTAGCGGCGTCGCCAATACGCTATCGACCGCCATGCGTCGCCATCACGAGATTCGCGGTGACAATGTACAGCTCAGCTTCATCGACGCGTCACAATATTCGATGGATGAGATTTATAGCCGTGCAGGACAGATGAACGCGCAGCTGATTATCGGCCCCCTCGCCAAAGACGAGGTTAGCCAGCTCGAACAACGCAATAGCGTACCGCTTCCCACCCTTGCGCTGAACTATGGAAGCGGCGAACAGAACCGTGCTGCGGGTCTTTTCCAGTACGGCCTTTCCGCTGAAGATGAGGCCCGCCAGGCAGCACGCCGCGCATACCAGGACGGACATCGCCAGATGTCGGTAATGGTGCCAGATAATGACTGGGGACGCCGAGTCGGCGAAGCATTCTGGAATGAGTTTCACGGCCAGGGTGGCGAAGTGACGACGGCGGTACGCTACAACCCGGACAGCGCGGTCACCAATGCCGTTCAGACAGCCTTAAACGTGAGTGGCGAACGTGCTCAACTGGGCAGTATTGATGCCTTGTTCCTACTGGCCTTGCCTGATTACGCTCGCCAAGTCCCGCCCACCATGGATTACTACTACGCGCCCAACCTGCCTATTTACGCCACTTCCCACCTGCATGAAGGGCACTTACAAGCGCGTCGTGACCAGGATCTTGACGACGTCATGTTTATGGATATTCCATGGCAAATTCCTGACGCCGCTGTCGGTGGTGAAGAAGTACTCCCGTTCTACCCTACTTACCAGCGTTTGAGCGAAGAGTCTGACGCTTCCATGTTCCGCCTAATGGCCATGGGCGTAGATGCCTATGAAATTGCGACTGAGCTTTCAGATATTTCAGCGCTAAATGGCCTACGCGGCAGCACGGGAACGCTCTACCTGACGGGTGACGGCCGCATATATCGCGAACTACCCTGGGCGAAGTTTCAAAACGGTGTCCCGGCACCCATTTTAATCCCTGGGCAATAATGGCAAATAACGCCCAAACCGCCCGTAAACGCGGCGCAGCCATTGAGCAGTTAGCTGCTCAATGGCTGCAGCAAAGAGGCCTTACCCTCGTTACCCAAAATCATCACGTAAAGGGTGGCGAGCTTGACCTGGTGATGCGCGACGGTGACACACTGGTGTTTGTTGAAGTAAAGCATCGGGTAACTACGCGATACGGACACCCTCTGGAAACCATCACGCCGACAAAAAGAAAGCGCCTAATTCGGGCCGCTCAGCTATATCTTGGCAATTTCGGCCTTACATCGCCTTGCCGCTTTGATATTCTTGCCATTACGGGCGCTCCGCCCACTCTCGAGTTCCACTGGGAGAAAGCGGCTTTTGATGCCTACTAATTCCATTTTAACCAGGAAGCCCTAATGGACTTTCAATCGCGCATTCTTGACCACTTTAACGCCAGCATAGACACCAAAACCTATGCGAGCGAAGTACTCCCCCCTTTTATCGAAGTCGCCAGTCAAATGATGGTTCAGTGCCTGGTTAATGAGGGAAAAATTCTGGCATGCGGCAATGGAGGCAGTGCGGGCGACAGCCAACACTTCTCTTCTGAACTGCTCAATCGGTTTGAGCGGGAACGGCCAAGCTTGCCTGCCCTTGCGTTAACCACCGATACATCAACGTTGACATCCATTGCCAACGACTACAGCTATAACGAAGTATTTTCCAAACAGATACGCGCCCTGGGGCAGCCAGGCGACGTATTGCTGGCGATCTCTACCAGCGGTAATTCGGCTAATGTCGTGCAGGCGATCCAGGCAGCTCACGACCGTGAAATGACGGTTGTAGCATTAACCGGGCGAGACGGTGGCAACATGGCTTCCTTGCTGGGTCAGGATGATTGCGAGATTCGCGTCCCTGCCACATCAACAGCAAGAATCCAGGAGATTCACCTACTGGTCATTCACTGTTTATGTGACCTTATTGATGAACAGTTATTCGGCAGCGCTGACTAACGGGGCAGCACCCTACCACTCATCATTTTCATTAAGATAAGGAGTCATCCAACATGGCCCTGCGCTTTTTCTCTCGTCCGTTACTAGTTGCGACACTAGTAGCTGCTGCTCTGATCAGCGGCTGCGCCACGCACAGTGCTTCCAACCCCTCCAACTATGGGCAGCTCAGCAAGGACGTTAAAGCGGTCGATGCGACCATTGAGCGCGAATCCAAGCGTGCGCTGGACCAGGCCGATGCTCGACTGGCCGATGCCCGCATTCGTACGCACAGCTATAACGGTACATTATTATTGGTAGGCCAGGTCCCCAGCGAAGAACTACGCACGAAAGCGGGCAATGTTGTGCAAAACCTGCGTGGTGTTAATCAGGTGCACAACGAGCTCACCATTGCGGGCAATCTGCCCGCCACCCAACGCCTAACCGACACATGGATAACGACCAACGTTGTAAGCACACTCGCCACCAACGACCGCATCGACTCCTCCAAGATCAAAGTGACCACTGAAAATGCCAATGTTTACTTGATGGGCTCGGTCTCCCACGAAGAGTCTGATCGAATCGTTGCTGCTACCTCCTCAGTTGGCGGTATTCAGCGCATTGTCAAAGTATTCGAATACATTGATTAACCGGCTCTTGGGCCTATAAAAAAACCTCGCATAGTCACTATGCGAGGTTTTTTATGGCCTGACCTTTTATAGTCTGACCAGATAGCACTGGCGCTATTTTACGACGCGCAGTGTTGGCTTCTTCTTGGACGTCGAAGACGTTGAGGACGCTTCAGAAGCATCTTCAAGGTTGCCGCCAGAAACAGGCTCCGTCACCGTCAATTCAGGCCTGGAAGGTGAGTCAGGCGCCTCATCAAACTGCTCCTCTTCATCCCCTTCTTCAGCAAGCTCAGGCTCGTGGCCAAACACCATGCCCACACCATTTTCACGGGCATAAATAGCAATCAGCGCAGGAATGGGCACCATCACTTGCATCGGCTGGCCGCCAAAACGTGCGTTAAAACCAATTGCCTGATTCTCCATAAACAAATCACGCACGGCTGTTGGCGCCACGTTCAACACAATCTGACCATTCTGTACAAACTGGCGCGGCACTTCGACCCCAGCCTGCGTCGCATCAACGACCAGGTAAGGGGTTAGTTCATTATCCAGCAACCACTCATAGAGCGCTCGGGCGAGATAGGGGCGACTCGATTTCATAAGACTCCCTCCTCCTGACAAGTAAGACCCCAACCCTTACCGGACGATGGGGCCATGTAAATTCAAGTACGCATCTCTTTTTCGCGCTCACTCAAAGATGCTTTGAACGCTTCCCGCTCAAACACTCGCGACATGTAGCTTAAAAGTGGCTTAACCTGCTTTTCAGGCAGCTCAATATTAAGATCTGGCAAACGCCACAAGATCGGCGCGAGACAGCAGTCCACCAGAGTGAACTCTTCGCTCATAAAGAAAGGCATATCTTCAAAGATCGGTGAAATACCAATCAGGCTTTCACGCAGCTCTTTACGCGCCTTGTCCGCCTCTTTCTTCCCACCGCTACGGATCTGGTCGACCTTGGGGCACCACTCTCGCTCAATGCGGTGCATCCAAAGACGGCTCTGCGCACGGGCCACAGGGTAAACTGGGAGTAACGGTGGATGCGGGAAACGCTCATCCAAATACTCCATCATGACTTTTGACTCATAGAGCACTAAATCACGATCCAACAACGTGGGCACACTGTTGTACGGGTTGAGGTCTGCTAAATCTTCGGGCGGCTGCTCTTCGTTAACATCAACAACATCAACGGCCACCCCCTTCTCAGCCAGAACAATGCGCACACGATGACTAAAATGATCATCATTACCTGAGTAAAAAATCATCGACGACCGCTTGGCCACAACACCCATGAAAGCATCCTCGCATTAAAACAATTATGGATAATAACACGCCAGAGGCACCTTATGGTAAGGCAGCCTGTTTTGGGTTACCGCTTAACATCAACGCAACCGCCATGTGATTTACACGATGGCTCAACTCTGTTTTTAGCATTCGACGCTAACGGATATCTTTCCAATATTCACGCTTCAGCAAGTAAGCAAACACGCCAAAAATAAATATGAAAAACAAAATCTTAGGACCAACACTCTGCGCCTTCAGCCTAGAAGGCTCGCCAACATAGGCTAAAAAATTGGTAATATCGTATACGGCTTCTTCAAATGCTTCGGGCGATAGCTCTCCAGGCGCTGTCACGCTTAATTGCTGACACCGCCCGCCACCTAGTGCTAAAGGCCGAGCCTGACGACAGTCGAGCTCTTGCACACCTTGAAGAGGCTCAAGCACATTCGGCATTGCCACCGACTCATAGACCGTATTATTGATGCCTGTAGGGCGCGCGGGATCTCTGTAGAACCCCAA
The DNA here is from genome assembly GCF_052379685.1 of Halomonas sp. 111. Classification (NCBI taxonomy): domain Bacteria; kingdom Pseudomonadati; phylum Pseudomonadota; class Gammaproteobacteria; order Oceanospirillales; family Halomonadaceae; genus Halomonas; species Halomonas sp. 111. The sequence goes on along the minus strand of NZ_JBQSYV010000003.1, from coordinate 130,017 downwards.
CAGAAAGCTGTACACCCAATCGACCCCACGCAAACGTGTCGTTAGGGACAAATCTGGCGGTGCAGCGCCCCACCACTGCGCGGCATCGTCGTCGCTTAGCGCATTATGCATAGCGTCGTTAAATGAAAGACCTGATGAGAACATAACACTATCTTTCATCAACGCCTCAGGAATACCCAGGTCGTCCGCAGTGCGCGAAAATCGCTGATAACTCAGCGTATGACACCCAAGACAGTAGTTAACATAAAGCTTGAGACCATTTTGCAGAGACGCTCTATCCTGCAAGTCGGGCGACACGTTACGTGCTTCTTCTTGCGCCGTAGCCGTCATCGGCAATAGCCATAAAAACAGAGCCATTACGTATTTTTTCATTAGCCAGTCACCCTTTTCGGCACGGGCCTGGTTTTTTCCAACCGGGTGTAGAACGGCATCAATAAAAAATACGCAAAGTACAACACGGTAAATAGTTGCGCCAATCGTGTCCGAACAGGGGTAGACGGCAATACACCCAACACGCCTAACGCGACAAAGCTTGCAACAAACACGACCAGCATCAGCTTCGACATCCAGCCTTTATAGCGCATGGATCGCACCGGGCTGCGGTCCAACCACGGCAAAACAAACAGCACTGCAATAGCGCCACCCATAAAAACAACGCCCAAAAAGCGAGCATCCAGACCTAACAGCGAGAAATTCACTCCCCGTAAAATGGCATAGAAAGGCGTGAAGTACCAAACAGGCGCGATATGGTCGGGCGTATTAAGCGGATCAGCCGGCGCAAAGTTCGGCTGCTCAATAAAAAAACCGCCGCCTTCCGGGAAGTAAAACACAACGCCACAAAAAACGAAGAGAAAGATGGCCACGCCAACCAAATCTTTAACGGTATAGTAGGGATGAAAGGGAATACCATCTACCGGCTTGCCCGCAGCGTCTTTCAACGCGTTAATTTCAATACCATCAGGGTTATTCGACCCCACCTCATGCAGCGCTACAATATGCAGCACCACTAGCCCAAGAAGCACCAGTGGCAATGCAATGACATGCAGCGCGAAAAAACGATTCAAGGTAGCGCCTGACACCACATAATCGCCGCGCACCCACTCGGCAAGCCCAGGACCGATACCAGGAATAGCTGAAAAAAACGAGGTAATAACCTGCGCTCCCCAGTAGGACATTTGCCCCCAAGGCAGCAAATATCCCATAAACGCTTCAGCCATTAACACCAAGTACAGCGCCATACCAAACACCCACACAAGCTCACGCGGCGCTTTATAAGAGCCGTACAAAAGCCCCCTAAACATATGCAGATAGACAACAATAAACAGAGCGGATGCGCCCGTCGTATGGAGGTGACGGATCAACCAACCCCACTCAACGTCGCGCATTATATATTCGATGGACGCAAACGCCTCTTCAGGAGAAGGACGATAGCTCATGGTTAACCAAATACCGGTCAAGAGCTGATTGACCAGCACCAGTAGCGCAAGCGATCCAAAGATGTACCAGATATTAAGATTTTTAGGTACGTAGTAGTTGGCCAAGTGGTCGCGCCATAGCCTGCTTACTGGAAATCGAGCATCCAGCCAGCCCAGCAAACCGCCCGACTTCTCGCGCGCCGCCATCAAACAGCCTCCTTATCTTCGCCCACCACGATAATAGTATCGTTCAGATAATGATAAGGAGGCACTTCTAGATTCGTCGGTGCAGGCATACCGGTATATACGCGTCCCGCCAAATCAAAACGCGAACCGTGGCACGGGCAAAAAAAACCACCTGACCAGTCATCATCACTATCGGCCTGTGCGTCTGGCTCAGGCCGATACAGCGGCGAACAGCCAAAATGCGTGCAGAGGCCAATCAACACCCCCACTTCCGGCTTAATCGAGCGAAGCGCTCCTTGCACATAGACAGGTTGCTGAGGGTGATTTGAATCAGGGTCTGCCAAGCGCTCTGTCGCCACGGTTTCAGTGCGCGCTATCATTTCAGGCGTTCGGCGAATGATCCATACGGGCCTGCCCCGCCACTCAACGGTCATACGCTGACCAGGCTGCAGCTTGGATATATCCGCTTGAACCGGCGCACCCGCCGCTCGCGCTTTTGCACTGGGTTGCCACGATGCCACAAAGGGAACGGCCACGCCGACCATGCCCACTGCTCCTATAACGGAGGTAGCGCCAACAAGGAAACGTCGTCGACCTTTATTGATGCCGTGCTCTGCCATGCAAGGCTTCTCCCATTAACGTGATGCGTGGCCACCCGATGCATAAAAGAACGAATCTGCGAAATACTATACGATAAATAGAGGGATATCCTTGATAGCCGTCATACTGCTCCAGGACCGCCAAAATAACTTGATGCGAATATAACTTGGCGCTAATGCATTATACTTTTTGATTTTACAATAAAAAACGCCCAGGCCGTTGGCCTGGGCGTTTTGCCGCATAAGCGTTGAAAAATTAACGCTTGGAGAACTGCGGACGACGACGTGCTTTACGCAGGCCGACTTTCTTACGCTCAACTTGACGCGCATCACGCGTTACGTAGCCAGCGGCACGCAGCGTAGGACGCAGATCTTCGTTGTAGCTCATCAGGGCACGAGTAATGCCGTGACGGATAGCGCCAGCCTGAGAAGAACCACCGCCACCAGCGACAGTTACAAAAATGTCGAACTGGCTCAGGGTTTCAGTCAATTCCAGCGGCTGACGAACCACCATACGACCAGTAACGCGACCGAAATACAGGTCGAGATCCTGGTTGTTAACGGTAATTTTGCCAGAGCCCGGCTTCATAAACACGCGAGCGGTGGAAGTCTTGCGGCGCCCGGTACCGTAATACTGCTGTGTCATGGCGAAGATTTCCTCAGATGTTCAGTTCAAGCGGCTGCTGGGCAGCATGCGGATGCTCGGCACCGGCGTACACTTTTAACTTGGTATACATGGCACGACCCAACGGACCTTTCGGCAACATGCCTTTAACGGCAAACTCAATGATGCGCTCGGGCGCATGATCAAGCATTTTGTCGAATGTCATGGTGCGCAGGCCGCCCGGGTAACCGGTGTGGCGATAATAGGTCTTAGCCTTCGCCTTGTTGCCAGTCACTTGGACTTTCTCAGCGTTGATGACAACGATGTAGTCGCCAGTATCAACGTGAGGAGTAAATTCGGGCTTATGCTTGCCACGCAGGCGGCGAGCAATCTCGGTTGCCAGACGACCGAGCGTTTTGTCCGTAGCGTCGACAACATACCAGTCGCGCTGGACGGACTGCGGCTTAGCACTGAACGTCTTCATGGATGAAATCACCAGATTAAGTGTATTGGGTGGCTAACACCGTCAAGCGGTGAAGCACCTTCCCTATTTTTTTTGGTTGCCAAGCTTAGCCTGACAACATGTAGCGAGGCGGCATTCTACAGTATGGCGCGGGACAAGTTAAGCCCTAATCGTGGCTTTTCTTAACGACTGGGCCATAAACCTCATCACGGCTTATGGGGCAGCGCCAAATATTCACGCGACTGCATTTCCTGAAGGCGCGACAGCGTACGCTGAAACTCAAAGGTTAGCTTACCGTCACTATAAAGCTCTTCTACAGGCACCTCTGCTGACATTAATAGCTTTACCCCACGATCATAAAACTCATCGACCATATTGATAAAGCGGCGCGCCTGATCGTCATGCCTGGCTTCCATCCGCTTCACATTCGACACAAGCACCGTATTGAAGCTACGCGCTATTTCAATATAGTCATTCTGGCTACGCGGCCCATCACAGAGCTCCAGGAATTCAAACCACGCCACATTTTCATGCAGCCTGTGCGCTTTCAGCACCCGATGATTGATTTCCAACGGCGCATCCGTCTCACCCTCGTGACCAGCAATCTCGCGAAAGCTACGCGTAAGCTCCTGCTCGGCCGCCTCATCCAGCGGCGAGTGAAATGTCTCCGCGCGCTCCAAGGCGCGCAGCCGATAGTCGACCCCGGAATCAACATTGACTATCTCACAGTGACGCTTGACCAGATCGATGGCAGGGAGAAAGCGCGCCCGCTGCAGGCCATCCTTGTACAGGTCATCCGGCACGATGTTGGAAGTGGCGACTAGCACAACGCCCCGCTCGAACAGCGCCTCAAGCAGGTTGGCCAGAATCATGGCATCCGTAATATCCTTGACGAAGAACTCATCAAAGCAGATAACCCGAGCCTCTGAGGCAAATTTACCAGCAATCAGCGTGAGAGGATTCTTCTCACCCTTATAGTGGGTTAACTCGTTATGCACCCGCTGCATGAAACGATGAAAATGGGTGCGCATCTTTTCAGGAAAGGGCAGCGACTCAAAAAAATTATCAACCAGATAGGTTTTACCACGCCCCACACCGCCCCAAAAATAGAGGCCTTGCACTTGGGGCAATGTCGGCTCGTTTGACGATGAGGCTTTACCGAACAGGCCCTTCATTTTGGCCTTCAAGCCGCCATGTGCCAGCACGGCCTTGGAAACCGCGGTGGGCGTCGCCATTAGATCGTCATAAAGGCGCTGCAAATGCTCAACCGCTAACTCCTGCGCCGCATCATGCTGAAAGTCCTCGCGCCGTAGATCTGCACGATAGCGCTCCATGGGCGTTGGCCGAGATGACGGACCTGCCTTTTGGTTTGCAGAAGTAGCTGACATTTACTCGCTCCAATGCGTATTACGACGGCCCTCTAAATCCGACCAGCCGCCTTCAAAAAGCTGGGATTATACGCTGCACATCGTCTAAGCGCATGGTTGGATTGACCTAACCTGCCAATCGACGCCTATAATGAGGCTTGATCCGTTCGCAAACCGTCCACTCAAGCGTGACGGGGCGCTCCAAGTATCAGGGAGAAAACTGTGGAAGCAAGCTCGCCTTATACCTTTGCCATCATTGGCATTATTATTGGCTTCATCCTCGGCTTGGGATGCTATCGGCTGTTTAGTAAAGGAGAGCGTCATAACGCGTCTTTACGCCAAACAGTGCTGGAACGAGAACATCAAATCGCCGAGCTTAAAAAAGGCATGGGAGGCCATTTAGAGGGTGTCTTTGAGCATTTGAAGTGCATTCGCGCCGAGGCCGACCAGCTTGAGCAGAAAATCACCGAGGATGCACAGCAGTGGCATTTGGGCAGCAACACGCCTGCGGCCATCAAAGAGCGACAGCAACCAGCGCAGCATCAAGCCGCCACCCCCACAGGGCCTGATTCGGAGGGTAGCCTGGCCACCCCCCGTGACTATGCGGATGGTAAAAATGGCACGCTGGCAGAAAACTTTGGCTTAAAAGGCGATAACGCCGATACGCCCCAACCGCCCCGCTATTAAGCCAGCACCTCACGCCATCGCCCATTACCGGTGATTTTCAACCCCGTCGCCAAAAGGTCAGGCGGGGTTATCGATATCGACAAAGCGGTGCTCAATATCGTACTCATCGGCCAGCCACTCCCCCAGCGCCTGCACCCCATAACGCTCGGTTGCATGATGGCCCGCAGCAATGTAGTGAATACCCAGCTCGCGCGCCAAATGGGTAGTACGCTCCGAAATCTCACCTGACACAAACACCTGTGCACCTGCTTCAAAAGCAGCTGTAATCATGTCTTGCGCGCCGCCTGTACACCAGGCGATCCGCTCAATATCCCCCATGTTCGGCGCCTCGATCACCAAAGGCGCACGTTGCAAGACATTCGCCATTTGTTCTGCCAATGCGGTCACGCTTTGCGCTTGAGCCAAGCGCCCCGACCACAAAAAACCCTCACCCAACTCACCATCCAGACAACCCTCTACCCGCCAGCCCAATCGCCTGGCAAGCTCTGCGTTATTCCCCATCTCGCTATGGGCATCAAGCGGAAGATGATAGGCAAGCAAATTGATATCGTGGTTAATCAGCGTTTTTATACGCTGATGCTTCATGCCCGTAATGGCCACTGGCTCATTTTTCCAGAAGTAGCCGTGGTGAACTAACAGCATGTCGGCCTGCCAAGCGACAGCTTCCTCCAGCAACGCCTGGCACGCAGTGACCCCACTCATTACGCGCTTAATGTCCGGCCGCCCAGCGATTTGCAGGCCATTGATCGTAAAGTCCTTAAACGTTGAAGCACGCAGCTGATGGTCGCAAGCAGCTACGATTTGATCGCGATGAGTCACAAGGGCTCCTTTAATGATTCGTCGACTATCCTGAGGATGAGCATCAGAAAGTGTTACCATAATGCCATAGTAAAACCCGCTTCGTGTGATCGCGAACCTCACGTTTGACAAGACCACTACCCGCTGAGGAATTTTTGCATGCACCGCTTTGTGCTGCCTTATTTATGGCCTATTTTGACCGGGGTATTATTAGCTGCCCTGCTACTGTTTGCGTTTCCGGACACGCTGCCCAATCCCTTTACCAACGCGCCCTCCACGACATCACAAGCACCCACCTCCCCTCTGGTGAATGTCAGCGACGAGGTTAGCAGCCGCCCGGCCCCCGAAACTCGCCAGGCCGCTCCGCTTTCGCGTGACCAAGGGCCTGCCAGCTATTCAAGCGCGGTCAGCCAGGCAGCGCCTGCCGTCGTTAATATCTACTCATCGCGTATTGTCGAGCGCGATCAACACCCGCTGATGTCTGACCCTTTTTTCCAGCAGTTTTTCAGCGGTGACGATGCGACAACCCACCAGCGCATGCTATCCAGTCTCGGCTCAGGGGTTATTATCAGTCACGATGGCTACGTACTAACCAACCATCACGTGATAAATGGCGCTGATGAGATTCAGGTGGCACTGCGTGATGGGCGCGAGACACTCGCCGAGGTCATTGGCACCGATCCCGAAAGCGACCTCGCCGTATTGCATATCGACCTCGAGGATCTTCCGGTCATTGAAATAGCCGACTCAGCGGATGTGGCCGTTGGGGATGTTGCGCTGGCCATCGGCAATCCATTTGGTGTAGGGCAAACCGTTACCATGGGCATCATCAGCGCGACCGGCCGTAATCATTTAGGCTTAAATGCCTATGAAGATTTTATTCAAACGGACGCGGCAATTAATCCGGGTAACTCAGGCGGCGCACTGATCAACCCCGACGGCGCCCTGGTGGGCATCAACACAGCGATTTTCTCACGCTCCGGCGGCTCGCAAGGCATCGGCTTTGCGATCCCGGCCAACCTGGCGCACAGCGTTCTGGATGAGCTAGTGACTCAGGGGCGGGTCATACGTGGCTGGCTGGGAATTGAAGCGCAAGCGCTGTCACGCGAACTCGCTGCCTCGTTTGGGCTACGCACACCTCAGGGGGTTATTGTTGCGGGTGTAGCGAGTGGAGGCCCAGCAGACGAAGCGGGGCTAGAGCCTGGCGACATCCTGCTCTCGGTTAACGGCCAAACCGTGCTGGACGCTCGCGCTACGATGAGCAATATTGCCTCCATCCCCCCCGGCACAACGCTGCCTATCACCATTGTTCGTGGCGGCGAGCGCATCGATATCTCGCTTGAAGTGGGCGAGCGCCCGCTGGTTCCCAACGCACCATTGGGCGAGCGACCTAAAGAATCCTAGTGCTCGCCCGCAGGCTAATTACGACTTAATCCGATACTCCGCTGACCGCGCATGCGCGGTCAGCGACTCTCCGCGAGCCAATACTGATGCGACCTCGCCCAGTGCTGACGCACCCTCACGCGAGCAGTGAATAATGGAGGAGCGCTTCTGGAAGTCGTAAACCCCCAGGGGAGATGAGAAACGCGCCGTACCGGACGTGGGTAGAACATGGTTCGGGCCTGCGCAGTAATCCCCTAGCGCTTCTGCCGTGTAACGCCCCATAAAGATCGCACCGGCATGACGCACATCAGCAAGCCAAGTGTCCGGTGCATCGACAGAAAGCTCAAGATGCTCGGGCGCGATACGGTTAATGATATCAACCGCCTCAGCCTTGCTCTGACAAAGCACCAACGCCCCCCGCCGACTCAGCGATTCACGCACGATTGATTCGCGGTCAAGCGTGGGCAACAAACGCTCAATAGAGGCGGACACCGCATCCAGGTGTTCACTATCCCAACTGACCAGAATCGCCTGAGCATCTTCGTCATGCTCCGCCTGTGAAAACAGGTCCATGGCCAGCCAATCCGGGTCGGTCTGCCCGTCGGAGACCACTAAAATCTCGGAAGGCCCCGCAATCATGTCGATACCGACCTGACCGAATACTGCCCGCTTAGCCGTCGCGACATAAATATTGCCGGGCCCAACAATCTTGTCCACCCTTGGCACGGTTTCTGTGCCGTATGCCATCGCAGCGATAGCCTGAGCGCCACCAATAGTGAAGACGTCATCGACCCCCGCCAAATGCGCCGCCGCCAATACCAACTCATTGACCACGCCGTCAGGAGTAGGAACGACCATCACAATTTCGCGCACGCCCGCCACATGGGCAGGAATCGCGTTCATCAACACTGAAGAAGGATAAGCCGCCTTACCCCCCGGGACATAAATACCCGCGCGATCAAGCGCCGTAACCTGCTGCCCCAGCACCGTGCCATCAGCCTCTTCATACTGCCAAGAGGTTGGCTTTTGCCGCTCATGATAGAGCCGGATACGCTCGGCGGCGCTGGCTAACGCATCGCGCTGCGCTGCGGGCAAGTTTTCGAATGCATGTTTTAGCTGCTCGGGCTTTAAACGCAGTTCGTCCATGCGCTCAACCGAAAGCCGATCAAAACGATTGGTCGCTTCAATAACCGCTGCATCGCCGCGCTTTTTAACATCCGCCAGAATCTCATCAACCCGTGCTTTTACCGCCGTATCCGAGACCCCTTCCCAATCCAACAGCGTATCAAGGCGGTCATCGAACGAGGCATCAAGCGTTGAAAGCCGGGCGATCATGGGCGTGGAGCCAACCGCTGAAGACATAGTGCTCATAAAGACCCCGCGTTATGTGGAAGGCTGTGCTTGGCGTTTTTTCACGGCGCACTCCAAGCGCGCCAAAAGCGGCTTGATACGTTCATGCTTCATGGTCATGGCGGCCTTATTCACGACTAGGCGTGTGCTGATATGAGCAATTAACTCACGTGGCTCCATGCCATTGGCACGCAGCGTATTGCCCGTATCGACAATATCAACAATTTCATCGGCCAGATTCATTAAAGGCGCTAATTCCATTGCCCCATAAAGCTTAATGACTTCGGCTTGAATACCCTGTTCGGCATAGTAGCGCCTTGCAATATTCACAAACTTGGTAGCTACACGCCGACGCGCATGAGCAGGCTGCTCCCCTGTCACCCCGGCGGTCATCAGCTTACAGCGAGCAATATCCAGGTCCAGCGGCTCATAAAGACCTTCAGCACCATGCTCCAATAAAACATCTTTCCCCGCGATACCTAGGTCAGCTGCGCCCAGCTGTACATAGGTCGGCACATCGGTGGCACGAATAACCACCAGTTTTACATCAGGCAGGTTGGTATCAAACAACAGCTTACGGCTCTTGCCCAGGTCTTCTGCCGGTGTAACACCGGCATCAGCGAGTAACGGCAGCGTCTCATCCAAAATACGCCCTTTGGAAAGGGCTAAAATTAGTTGCTTACTCATTATAATGGCCAATGGTTAATAGCATGGCTTAGCCAGGAATACGGCGAATACGTGCACCCAGCAGCTGCAATTTCTCTTCGATACACTCGTAGCCACGATCAATGTGGTAGATACGATCAACCAGCGTTTCGCCTTCCGCCATCATGGCGGCAATCACCAGCGACGCGGAAGCACGCAGATCGGTGGCCATCACAGGCGCGCCTGAAAGCTTTTCAACACCGTTAATTAATGCGGTGTTACCTTCAAGGGCTATGTCCGCCCCCATGCGGTTAAGCTCTTGCACGTGCATGAAGCGGTTTTCGAAGATGGTTTCCACTACGCGTGAATGGCCAATGGCGACGGCGTTCATGGCCACAAACTGGGCCTGCATATCGGTAGGGAACGCCGGGTACGGCGCGGTGCGGATATTAACGGCCTTGGGCCTTTTACCGTGCATATCCAGCGCGATCCAGTCATCACCACTGGTAATCTCGGCGCCCGCTTCTTCAAGCTTGGCAAGCACGGCTTCCAAAATGTCCGCACGGGTGCGCTTTACTTTCACCCGCCCACCGGTCATGGCGGCTGCCACCAGGAAGGTGCCGGTTTCAATACGGTCGGGCATAACATCGTGGTGACAGCCATGCAGCTTCTCGACACCTTCAATCACAATGGTGTCAGTGCCGTGGCCACGAATATTGGCGCCCATTTTGATCAAGCATTCGGCCAGATCAACAATCTCTGGTTCACGCGCCGCATTCTCAAGGACAGTCTTACCCTCGGCAAGGGTGGCGGCCATCAACAGATTCTCAGTGCCAGTTACCGTGACCGTATCGAAGAAAATAGTCGCGCCTTTCAAGCGACCATCAACGCGAGCACGGATATACCCGGCTTCAACCCGAATGTCCGCCCCCATGGCCTCTAGGCCACGGATGTGCAGATCAACAGGCCGAGAACCGATGGCACACCCGCCAGGCAGCGACACATCTGCTTCACCGAAGTGGGCAAGCAAGGGGCCTAGCACCAGAATGGAGGCACGCATTTTCTTCACTAACTCATAAGGAGCGTGACAGTGCGTGACTTGAGAGCCATCCAACTGAATAGTGAGCCGTTCACCCATGACAGGCTCAACGCCCATACGGCCCAACAACTCAAGCGTGGTGGTAATATCCTGAAGATGTGGCAGGTTGCCGACAACCACCGGGCCATCGGCCAAAAGGGTGGCACATAAGATAGGCAGAGCCGCGTTTTTGGCGCCGCTTACCCAGACCTCACCATCCACCGACCCATTGCCGGTAATAATTAACTTATCCATGCAGGCGCCGTTATTGAGCGTTTTCCGACGCAGTGGACCACTGCGCCGGAGTGAACGTTTTAATACTGATGGCGTGTAAAGCGCCTGAGGCAATTTCATCACTTAACGCGGCGTAAACCAGCTGTTGGCGCTTAACCGGAGAGAGGCCTTCAAAGGCGTCACCCACCGCAATCACCTGAAAATTACAGCCTTCGCCCTGGATATGAAAGTCACATCCGTCGATACGGGATTCAAGCAGTGCTTTTACCTCATTGGGTTGCATGAGACAGGAAACTCCTTCAGGTCGATGTGAATAGTACTAATAAGGCAACATAATAAAGAAAAGCGACACGCTTGGCGATGCCAAGGGTGCCTCCCCCTAACGGGCGAGGGTTGGCGGATGAATAAGGGATTCAATTTCTGAAAGAAGCGCTAAGCGTTCAAGGGGCGCTGAAAGGGTCACCGCATTGACGGTAATGCTGCGCGACTGGCAGGTACGCATCCATTCAAATAGCACGCTTATAACCGCACTACTGGCTTTATGGACGCCATTAAAATCAAACGCAACGTCACGTTGCTCTGTCGCCTGGAGCCATTTTTTACCCGCGGCGGCAAGCTCTGCCGCCGCGTCCATGCCAACATCGCCCGTAACGCACAATGTATTTTGCGAAGCCTTGAGGCTTAGCTGGGACAGTGACAGTAAACGTGTCACGCATCGCCCCCCTGCTCCAGCTCGTCGACACCAATTTCAGGTGCCCAGCCACGAATAACCGCATCATAGTCACGGTTGTTTTCGCGCATTGCTTGGTCAAACTGGTTGCGGAACGTCAGGCCCAGGTTAATACCGTTAACAATCACGTTCACTACGCGCCATTCACCGTCAGACAGGCGCAGGCTATAGCTCACCGGATAGACCTGTCCGTTATTGGCCACCACTTCCATATCGACACTTGCCTGGTCTTCGTAACGCTGACCGCGCTGATTATTCAACACCCGCAGCTCACGATAATCGAACGTTACCAAGCCACGTGCATACGTATCAATCAAGGTCTGGCGAAACACGTTTGCAAAGCGACTGCGCTGCTCCGGGGTCGCGTTACGAAAGTAGCTTCCCATGACGCTGGCACCGATATAGCGAAAGTCCGCCACGCCTTCAAGGCTAGTGTCGACCAACGCTTCAAGCCCACCCATATGATTGGCGTAATACTCCCTCTTGCCCTCGATCTCTCCCATCAGAGCATTGACGTTTTCCCGAACCATCGCTTCAGGCGACTGGGTTTGCGCATGCGCCTGAAGCGGTAAGACCAGTACCAACATCATGAACGCAAAAAGCCAGCGCATCGGCGTCAGTGTCGTGTTTCGCATTGCATTCACCTCTACTAATAGAATGTTTAATTACTCGCCATATTGGATACAAATTGCTGGATTAGTTCTTCAAGCACCAGCGCAGACTGGGTATCGCGAATGGTATCGCCATCTTCAAGCACTTCAGGGGCGCCACCCACGCTTAAGCCAATATACTGCTCGCCCAACAGGCCGGAGGTTAAAATGGCGGCTGTTGTGTCTTCGGAGAGCTGCCCTTCCAAGTCATTATCCAGGCGTAGCGTGACCCGAGCGTCAAACCAGTCGGTATCTAAATCAATCGACTCCACGCGCCCAACGGTCACGCCCGCCATGGTGACTCTAGAGCGCGGCTTTAATCCGCCAATATTGGAGAAATTAGCGTCAAGGTGAAACGTTTCAGAAGAGCTAGCAAGGCTTAAACCACTGACGCGCAGGCCCAGAAAAATCAGCCCAACAATCCCCGCCAGCATAAATAGACCCACGCCAAATTCCATTGTTTTACTGCGTTTCATGAAACCACTCCACCTATTAAAGGCCGCCGAACATTACGGCGGTTAATACAAAATCAAGCCCCAATACTGCAAGCGATGAATAAACGACGGTGCGCGTTGTGGCCCGCGAAATCCCTTCAGACGTCGGCATTAAGTCATAGCCTTGAAACACCGCGATCCAGGTAACAACGACGGCAAAGACAAGACTCTTGATGATGCCGTTACCTACATCGCCGATAAACGATACGCTGGCCTGCATGTTGCTCCAGTAAGAGCCTTCAAAAACGCCAAGCCACTCCACACCGACCAGATAGCCACCCCAAATACCCACGACGCTAAAGCCAACCGTCAGAATGGGCAGCGAAACGAACCCAGCCCAGAGCCTGGGCGCAATAATTCTACGCAGTGGGTCTACGCCAATCATTTCCATACTGGTTAGCTGCTCGGTGGCTTTCATTAAGCCAATCTCAGCGGTAAGTGCCGACCCTGCCCGCCCGGCGAATAGCAGCGCAGCGACAACCGGCGCCAATTCCCGCAGCAAGGAAAGCGCAACCATTTGCCCTAACGCCTGCTCCGCACCAAAGTCGACCAAAATAGTGTAGCCCTGCAGCGCCAGCACCATGCCAATAAAAAGTCCCGATACGATCACAATCGCCAGCGAGAGCACGCCCACAAAATGCATTTGACGCAGCCAGAGGCTCCACCCTTCACGAGACGGCACGCCGACCGCTGACTGGCCAAGAAATAGCCCGGCACGGCCCAGCGCTTCCATTACATCGCACCCTTTACGCCCCAAACGGGCGATATAGCCGATGCCTTGTTCAAATTTCGACTGCATTACCCTGCCCTTGTCGCGGTAACGGGGCCAAGAATATCGCTATACAGCGTCTCGGCGGGATAGTGAAATGGCACAGGGCCATCTGGCTCGCCATGAACGAACTGGCTAACGCGTGGGTCCTGGTTGGCATTTAGCGTTTGCGGCGTTCCCTCAGCGACGACCTGACCATCAGCGAGAAGATAGAGATAATCGGCGATGCTTAGTGTCTCTTTAATATCGTGAGAAACCACCACCGAGGTAAGCGCTAGTGCCTGGTTAAGCCGTTTAATCAACTGCACCAACACGCCCATGGAAATAGGATCCTGCCCGACAAAAGGCTCATCATACAAAATGAGCTCCGGGTCTAACGCTATTGCCCGGGCCAGCGCCACGCGCCTGGCCATACCGCCCGAAAGTTCTGCAGGCGTTAGATGACGAGCCCCGCGCAGCCCCACCGCTTGAAGCTTTAGCAATACCAGGTCTCGAATCATGGCATCGGGCAGGTCGGTATGGACGCGCAAGGGAAACGCGACGTTCTCGAACACATCCAGGTCAGAAAACAGAGCACCGCTTTGAAACAGCATGCCCATACGTTTACGCAATGCAAACAGCGCTTTTCGCGACAGCCTATGAACGTCCTGGCCATCGACGATAATACGTCCACGATCCGGCGTTAGCTGACCACCAATGAGTTTTAGCAAGGTTGTCTTGCCGGTACCGCTAGGCCCCATAATGGCGGTGACGTTACCCTGAGGAATAATCATGCTGATTCCACGAAAGATCTCATGGCTCCCACGTGAAAAATGCACGTCTTCAATTTCGATGAAGGGAACGTCTGTCATGGGTTGGTTGACTCCCATTGTTACTTAATAGTAGCGGGTGCGTTTATCGGTTGGATATTCTACCGTTTAAAAACAGCGTTTTCTAAATATTCTCGAACATCAAGCTTGGCTTCAATGGCACTTATGGCAAGGCGTGCGTTCCAACCCACCCTAAAAACCCGTTAAAGCGCTATGCTTATAGATGCCCACAAAATGGTATTCTTGTCAGTTAATCGCACTACGTTTGCACTGTATTTCTATTAAAACGAGATGTTCATGCCCCAGCCCTCACCCACTGTTAGCCCGTTGCGTGAAAGCGCCCTACGCACGCTGCAAATAGAACAAGCCGCCATTGGCGGTCTTCAAGGCAAGCTTGATGAAAGCTTCGACCGTGCATGTGAATTGATGCTGGCGTGTCAGGGCCGGGTCGTCGTGACGGGAATGGGCAAGTCTGGCCATATAGCAGGAAAGCTAGCCGCCACGCTTGCCAGCACCGGCACACCTGCTTTTTTTGTTCACCCTGGTGAAGCTAGCCACGGCGACCTGGGGATGATTACGCGCAACGACGTGGTCCTGGCACTCTCAAACTCCGGAGAAACCGCCGAAGTGACGGCGCTACTGCCTCTGTTAAAACGGCTAGGCACACCGTTAATTAGCATGACAGGCCGCCCTGGTTCAACACTTGCCAAACATGCGGATGCTCACCTGAACAGCGGTGTTGAACGCGAAGCGTGCCCTCTGGACTTGGCCCCCACAAGCTCCACGACGGCCGCCCTTGCCCTGGGCGACGCGCTTGCCGTTGCGCTACTTGAAGCACGCGGGTTTACCGCTGATGATTTTGCCTTATCGCATCCCGGTGGCAGCCTGGGAAAACGACTGCTATTGCGCGTTAAAGACCTTATGCATAGCGGCACACGCTTGCCGCAGATAGCACTAGGCAGCCCGCTGCGTGATGCGCTCTTGGAGATTACCCGCCAAGGGTTGGGATTTACCTGTGTTGTCGACAGCGAAGGGCGACTTGCAGGTGTTTATACCGATGGCGACTTACGCCGCACCCTCGACCAGTTTCATGATCTGCGTAAAGTAACCGTGGACGATGTAATGACCCGACCCGGCAAACGCATTGGCCCCGACCTACTGGCCGCCGAAGCGGTGCGCATCATGGAAGATAGCCGTATTACTGCGCTAGCGGTCGTCGATGACGAACAGCGACCCATCGGGGCGCTCCATATGCACGACTTGCTTGCCAGCGGCGTTATCTAACCACTTTACCCAACAGTTTACTGACAAGGAGTCCCTATGGCCCTCCCCACTGCGCTACTTGACCAGCTTCGCCATGTGCGACTACTTGCCCTCGATGTTGACGGTGTGCTCACCGATGGACGGCTATACTTTCAGGCCGACGGTATCGAGATCAAAGCTTTCCATACACAAGACGGCCATGGCTTAAAGTTGCTTAAACGTGTGGGCATTCATGTGGCGTTAATTACAGGACGCGACTCCCCCATGGTGAGCCAGCGCGCTGCGGCGCTGGGAATTAACCTTGTCCACCAGGGCTGCGAAGATAAGCTCACTACTTTGAAAGCGCTGTGCGAGCGCCTCAATCTGAACCTAAGTCAGGTGGCTTACTGCGGCGATGACCTGCCTGATCTTGCGCCTATCAAACGCGCAGGCGTTGGCATTACGGTACCCAACGCACCCGATTACATGCATACCCACGCTGACTGGATTACCGACCGCTTGGGTGGTCACGGCGCCGTACGTGAAATTTGCGATACATTACTTGAAGCGCAGGGCCACTGGAGTACTGTTCTTGAGTCGTATTTGAATGGTCGCGTGTAATGTTTCAAAGAACCAAGAAACGCGTCGGGTTAGCGGCCCTGGTGGTCGCTTTAGGGGGGCTGCTGGTATGGCTGGACCCACGCGGCCCGGAAGACCGGCCCGTTGACGAAGAAGCGCAGGCTGAAGAGCCTGGCCACGTGCTGGAAAATGCCGAGATCACGCTGTTTGGTGAAACAGGGCATATCCAGCAGTCGCTGTCCGCGCCTTTATTGGTTTACATACCACAAAGCACCCAAGCCGAAGTCACTCAACCCGAAGCGACGCTGTTTGATAGTGATAACCGAGAGTGGCTCGCTCACGCCAACGAAGGCGTTCTGAACACGACCACCCAAGCGCTAACACTGTCTGGTGATGCACAGCTTCTGGCGCCTACAGAAGGCTGGCAGCTTGATACTGAGTTATTACATTATGATGGGGTAGCGCGTCATGTCTGGAGCGAGGCGCCCGCCGTGTTTCAGCAGCCACCTCAACAAATGAGCGCATCACGTATGGATGTTTGGCTTGATGATAGCCAGGTCCGACTAACCGATAACGTCCGCGGCCATCACCCCCCCGCAACACAAAATCCTTAGGAGTCGCTATGAACGCTTTTATTCGCACCGCGCTTTTCGCCCTTGCGGTGCCGCTATCGGCAGCGGCCCAGACAAGCCAAGCCCCCATTGAAGTAGAAGCCGACCAGCTAGACCTTGATCAGCGTGCAGGCACTGCCGTTTATTCAGGCGATGTCAATATTCGCCAAGGCAGTATGCAGCTACGTGGGGATCGCGTTGAAATTATCCGTAACGACGCGGGTGAGCTTTCTCGCGCTATTGCCACCGGGGAGCGCGCCTACCTACGCAATCAACTCGATGATCAGGACACGCCGATGGAAGGATGGGCACGACGCGTGGTTTATCACGTAGCAGAGCGGCGTGTAGAGCTTATTGACCAGGCCGAACTGACCCAGGCGGGTGATCAGTTTACCGGTGGCCGCCTGGAGTACTTCATTGACCGCGAAGTGGTGCAGGCACGCTCCGATGCAAACGGTAGCGAGCCGCAGCGTATTCGTATGACGCTTCAGCCAGCGCAATAGGAGCCAACCATGTCTATTGCGGAAGCACCGCCCATAAAAACCCTTTACGCCAATCACTTGGCAAAAAGCTATAAGCGCCGCCGCGTGGTTAAAGACATTAGCCTGGAGATTGCTCAAGGCAGCGTGGTAGGCCTACTTGGCCCTAACGGCGCGGGCAAAACCACATCGTTTTATATGATTGTGGGCCTGGTGAAGTCTGATGCGGGTACGGTGCGTATCGACGAGCAAGACTTAACCCGCGTTCCCATGCACGAACGCGCGATGGCCGGCATTGGCTATCTACCCCAGGAAGCGTCTATTTTTCGCAAGCTATCGGTTGCGGATAATATTATGGCGATTCTGGAAACCCGCAAAGATCTGGACAGGGCAGGACGAGAGCAGCGGCTTGAGGCCCTGCTTGACGACTTTCATATTACCCACATCCGTGACAACCTGGGCATGAGCCTTTCCGGCGGCGAGCGGCGGCGCGTCGAAATTGCCCGCTCCTTGGCCACAGAGCCCGCGTTTATCTTGCTGGACGAGCCATTTGCAGGTGTCGATCCCATCTCGGTTGGTGAAATCAAGAGCATTATTCGCGCCTTAAAACAGCGCCACATTGGCGTGCTAATTACTGATCATAACGTCCGAGAAACACTGGATATTTGCGATATCGCCTATATTGTCGGTGACGGCCACATTATTGCTGGCGGCAGCCCTCAGACTATCCTTGATAACCAAAAAGTGAGGGAAGTTTACCTGGGTGCTGATTTTCGCTTATGAATTTAATTTCACCGCTAAACAGTGATCTGCAGTAAAAATTTTATCAGTGGCATGCTTATTGCACTTGCACAACAACATGACTCGCACTAGGGTGAAGCTTTCCGATTAACGAGTGGTTCTCAGATGGTCATGAAAGCTTCTCTCCAATTGCGTATCGGTACGCAGCTGACCATGACACCTCAGCTGCAGCAAGCGATTGCACTGCTACAGCTATCGACATTGGATCTACGTCAGGAAATTCAGCAGGCACTGGATGCCAACCCAATGCTGGAGCAGGAAGACGAGTTCGGCGAGCAGGCGACCGTCGAAACACCCGACGAGGAGTGGTCAGAAAGCATTCCCGAGGAACTGTCTGTCGATAGCGACTGGTCTGACACTTACCAGGACATGGGTAGCTCTGGCAGCAGCGAAGGCCCCGATTTTGAACGCCAGGCCGCGGGACAAAGCCTGCATGGACATCTCCTTTGGCAGCTGGCGATGACCGATTTTACGGCTCGTGAGCAGCTAATCGCCGAAAGCCTGATTGATGCACTGGATGCCAATGGCTACCTGACGCAGCCGCTCAACGATATCCGCGATGGGTTACGTGCTCAAAGCATCGAAGGTCTCAGCCAGCGAGAGTTGGAGACCATTCTGATGCGTTTACAGCAGTTCGAGCCAACGGGCGTCTTCGCCCGTGACTTGCGCGAATGTTTGATGCTTCAGTTAGCAACGCTCCCCGACGACACGCCCCTACTTGTTCCCGCGCGCCGATTGGTTCGTCAGTTTCTTGAAGCGCTGGGCAAAAATGACATTCGCCTATTAAAGCGCCGCCTAAGCCTGGACGATGAGCAGCTAGACGATGTGATCGGTCTGATCCGAAGCCTGGACCCACGCCCAGGCAGCGCTTATGGCGTCACCGACGATAGCTATATCACGCCCGACCTGGTCGTACGTCATGACCATGAAGGCTGGCACCTGGAGCTTAACCCTGAAGCCCTGCCCCGGCTGCGTATCCAGCCCGACTACGCCAGTTTAATCAAGCGTGCAGACAAGAGTCAGGATAACCAGTTTTTAAAAGAGCACTTGCAAGAAGCGCGCTGGCTAATCAAAAGCCTGTCCAGCCGCAACGACACGCTTCTACGCGTAGGACGCGAGATTATCACTCGCCAAATCGGTTTTTTAGAGCACGGTGAAGAAGCGATGAAGCCGTTGATTCTTGCCGATATTGCCGAGGCGGTTGAGATGCACGAATCAACCATTTCTCGGGTCACCACACAAAAATATATCCATACCCCACGGGGCGTCTTCGAACTTAAGTACTTTTTCTCAAGCCAAATTAGCGGGCAGGATGGCGCAGACAGCCACTCAAGCACCGCGATTCGCGCCCGGCTTAAAAAGTTGATTCAAGATGAGCCTCCCGGCAAACCTCTTTCGGACAGTCGTTTGGTGACATTACTGGGAGATGGCGGCATCACAGTGGCACGCCGTACGGTGGCGAAATATCGTGAGTCGCTGGGCATTCCCTCATCAAGTGAACGTCGTCGTTTGCGTTAGTCGTTACAAGAGAAATGGCAAAACTCGCGACAGGGGCTTTGCAACACCGTAAAAAGGGTTACAATCGAAATTCAGTCCGATGGATAAGGAGCACGTCAATGCAAGTAAATATCACGGGTCATCATGTAGAACTGACTGACGCCTTGCGTGACTACGTTAATGAAAAGCTTGAACGCATCGAACGTCATTACGACCACATCACCACGGTACAAGTCACCTTATCTATTGAGAAGGAGCGCCAACATGCCGCGTGCACCCTTCATGCGGCAGGCGCCGACCTACATGCCGACGCCGAAGATGTCGACATGTACGCCGCTATTGACGCCTTAGCAGACAAAATTGATCGTCAACTCGTTAAGCACAAGGAAAAAGCACAAGCTCGCGCCCAAGGCGCTGGCGTGCGTTAATTCAATGACGTTGGAAACCATCCTCCCCCCGGAGCGCGTACTTTACGACGTGCCCGGGGGCAGCAAAAAGCGGGTGCTGGAGTTTTTCAGCACCTTTATCGCTCAAAATACACCCAGTCTGGATAGTCAGGAAGTTTTCAGCCGACTGATCGGCCGGGAACGCCTTGGCAGCACGGGGATCGGTAACGGCGTCGCCATCCCCCATGCGCGCAGCCCACATTGCGTTACGCCTATTGCGGGTTTTTTAAAATTATCAGAACCTATTGATTTTGATGCTATTGATGGCGACCCGGTCGACCTCGTCTTTGTGCTGCTTGTTCCCGAAGAGGCTGACGACACGCATTTGTCGCTTTTGGGCCAAGTGGCCACCA
The DNA here is from genome assembly GCF_052379685.1 of Halomonas sp. 111. Classification (NCBI taxonomy): domain Bacteria; kingdom Pseudomonadati; phylum Pseudomonadota; class Gammaproteobacteria; order Oceanospirillales; family Halomonadaceae; genus Halomonas; species Halomonas sp. 111. Next base: position 109,748 of record NZ_JBQSYV010000003.1, on the reverse strand, counting down.
TTATGAATGATGCGAGCACACGCCAGGCATTACGCAAAACCAGCAGCCAGCGCGATTTGCTTGACCTGCTGATGAGCAAGATTCGCGAACAGGCCGCTCCATAATCGCCCATAACGACTAACACGTTTTCATGCGTTATCCCTTTTATACGTTCAATCAGAGAGAGCCACTATGCAACTGGTGATTATTAGCGGCCGCTCTGGCTCTGGCAAGTCAATCGCTTTACAAGCGCTGGAAGATATTGGCTATTACGCCATTGATAATCTCCCTGCCATGTTGCTTGGTTCTTTGGTTGACGAACTCCGTGACGAGGGTGAGCGCACACATCTAGCGGTCAGTATTGATGCCCGCAACCTGCCAGCGGCGCTCGAGCGTCTTCCCGTACTGCTTGAAGAGCTGCGCGCGCGGCCTATAGATTGTCAGGTTATCTATCTAACCACCGATTCACGTATTTTACTTGAACGCTACTCTGCGACACGGCGACGCCATCCGTTAACGCGCAACAGTAATATGACGCTTGAAGAGGCAATAGAGAAAGAGGAAGAGACGCTCAACGAAATACGTGATTTGGCCGACCTGCGGATTGATACATCACGCTTATCGGTCCACGACCTGCGTCGGCGCATTTCAGACCAGGTAGCCCACCAGCGCAAGGACCAGCTAACACTCACCTTTGAGTCGTTCGGCTACAAGCATGGCGTACCCATGGATGCAGATTTAGTCTTTGATGTACGCTGCCTGCCCAACCCTTATTGGGACCCAACGCTACGCCAGTACACAGGACGTGATGCCACGATTATTGCGTTTCTGCGCGGCTACCCGATTGTCGAAGAGATGAGCCATGATATTCAGGCAATGCTTGAGCGCTGGCTGCCTGCTTACCAAAATAGTCAGCGCAGCTATATGACGGTGGCTATTGGCTGTACCGGTGGGCAGCACCGTTCTGTGTATATTGCCGAGCAGCTGGCGCAAAAGCTGGCACCGCTCATCGGCGAAGTCCAGTTGCGTCACCGAGAATTGGAGCTGCAATACACGCTACGAGGAACCCGGGCAGAGCCACCGACGGCTTCTCCATTTTCCGAGCAGACGCCCAGCCCTACGTAAACGCTTATGCCTAATGACACCACTCGGAAAAAAGGAACCAGGGTGCCAGAAAGAACCTTAACACTGACCAATCAGCGCGGCCTACATGCCCGCGCCGCCACAAAGCTGGTGAAGTGCAGCCAGCACTACTCCGCCAGCATACAGGTGTATAAACAGCAGCAAATGGCTGATGCAGCCAACATCATGTCGCTATTGATGCTAGCTGCACCCTGCGGCACCCAACTGCGGATTTGTGCGGAAGGCGAGGATGCCGAACAAGCGCTTGATGCAATCCAAGCGCTGTTCGACGCCCGCTTTGACGAAGATCAGTAGTACGGCTTTTTTAGCTACCGGCGACAGTCATCGCATCCACTAACCAGCTGCCCGTATGGATACTGCCGCGCGTATCGATATCACTTCCGATACCGACAAGGCCTGAAAACATACGCTCAAGATTTCCAGCGATGGTAAATTCTTCAACCGGATACTGGATTTCTCCATTCTCGACCCAGAAGCCCGCCGCACCACGCGAGTAATCCCCGGTTACGCCGTTCACGCCTTGGCCCATTAGTTCGGTGACCCAAATGCCTCGACCCATCGTTTTAAGCAGCGCATCACGCGTCTGCAAGGATGCGTCTAAACGCACGTTGCGGGCACCGCCAGCATTCCCCGTGGTTTGCATGCCCAAGCGACGGGCACTGTAGGACGAAAGCATATAGCTCGCGATACGCCCCTGTTCGATAAAGCGGTTATTACGTGTCTGCACACCTTCTCCATCAAACGGCGTACTGGCGGTCGCTCCTATTTCCATAGGGCGCTCTTCCAGACTAAACCACTCAGGAAATAACGGCGTGCCCAAACGGTCACACAGGAAAGAGGATTGACGATACAGCGCGCCACCCGCCAATGCGCCCAATAAATGCCCAACCAGACCACTAGACAGCGAAGGATCAAACAGAATGGGAAAGGTGCCGGTTGGCGGCCGCTTGGCACCTAACCGACGCAGCGTACGGGCCGCAGCCTCGCGCCCTACTTCACCCGGGTCGCGCAAATGCTGAGGATTACGCGCAGAGGTATAGTCGTAGTCCCGCTGCATACCGCCTTCATCCTGAGCAATGAGCATGCATGAAAGGGAGTGACTACTGCCTTTTTGGGTACCTAAAAAACCATGGCTGTTAGCATAAACCCGTACGCCCTCACCGCTTGAAAGCGACGCGCCTTCTGACTGACTAATACCCTCAACGTCGCGACCCGCCTGCTCGCAGGCAAGCGCAAGGTCGATTGCTTGCTCAGTTGTCAGCGCCCACGGGTAATGAACCTTAAGGTCCGGCAATTCGGTCGCCATCTGATCGGCATCCGCCAAGCCAGCCACCGGGTCTTCACCGGTATAACGCGCAATGGCTAATGCTTTCTCAACCGTTGCTTGAATCGAGGCACTGCTGGCGTCACTCGACGATGCACTTCCTTTGCGCTTGCCGACGTAAAGCGTGACGGCAATGCCTTGATCCCGTGAAAGCTCAACCGTTTCCACATCGCCCAAGCGCACACTAACGCCCACGCCCTGATCAACGCTTGCGCCCACTTCTGCCGCATCGGCTCCCAGGCGCTTGGCCAAGGCCAACGCCTCTTCTGCACGCGCGGTTAACAGTGCCTGCTGCGAGGATGCATCAAATGCCTGTGCCATATAGCCTCCTTTTTCGTACGAATCTCATCGCCGAATCAATGTTCTTGTCGCAGCCTGATATAATGCTGCCAACGAATCTTGTCTGTGAGCCTTACTATGCCGAAGAAACGCCCCGAGCCCCTTGATACTCAAGAACCCGAAGAGCGCCCCAGCAAGTCGCAGCTCAAACGCGAAATGCATGCGCTCCAAGCGCTCGGCGAAACCTTAATCGCCATGAAACCAGCTGAGCGTGCCCGCTTTCCTCTCTCCGACGACATGCTGCGCGCTATCGAAGAGACCTCTCGTATTCGCTCCCACGAAGGGCGCCGCCGTCATATGCAGTATGTCGGCAAGCTGGTTCGCAAAGAGGACCTGACCGCGATTCAAGGTGTCTTTGACTCAATTGAGCAGGAAAAAGAGCAGCGCGACCATGCCTTTCATCGTCTTGAAAAGTGGCGGGACCGGCTTATTGGAGAAGGCGATCCTGCCGTTGACCAGTTTATGGCAGACTATCCCAACGCGGATCGCCAAGCGCTACGTCAGTTAGTTCGCAACGCTCAGCGTGAGCGCGATCAGGACAAACCACCCGCCAGCTCGCGTAAGCTGTTCAAACTTCTACGCGACACGCTGGCGCTTTAACACTTACGAGGACTGCGTACCGCCTACGGTTAGCTCATCCAGTTTTAGTGTGGGCTGACCCACCCCAACCGGTACGCCTTGACCCTCTTTGCCACACACGCCAATGCCTGTATCCAGCGCCATATCGTGGCCGATCATGGAGACACGTCCCATCGCCTCCGGCCCATTACCAATCAGCGTGGCACCCTTAACGGGCACCGTAATACGCCCATCCTCAATCAGGTAGGCTTCGCTGGCGGAGAATACAAATTTGCCCGAGGTGATATCCACTTGGCCGCCACCGAAGCTAACAGCGTAAATCCCTTTCTTGACGCTTTTGATAATATCCTCGGGTGCATCCTGACCTGCCAGCATGACCGTATTGGTCATGCGCGGCATGGGCAAATGCGCAAACGACTCGCGGCGAGCATTACCGGTTGGCGCCATGTTCATTAATCGGGCATTCAGCTTGTCCTGCATATAGCCAGTAAGAATGCCGTCTTCAATCAACGGCGTGTTTTGCCCGGGCGTACCCTCGTCATCGACACTTAACGAGCCGCGACCATCAGCAATCGTGGCATCATCGACCACCGTCACACCCTTGGCAGCTACGCGTTGCCCCATACGACCCGAGAATGCCGAACTGCCTTTACGGTTGAAATCACCTTCCAGTCCATGGCCGACGGCTTCGTGCAGCAAAATACCCGGCCAGCCAGAAGCCAGTACCACCTGCATTTGCCCGGCTGGCGCGTCGACCGCCTCAAGATTGACGAGCGCTTGGCGCACAGCCTCTTTTGCGTATCGCTCGGCAACACCTTCGTTACGCAGGCGAGCCATGGAGTAGCGTCCGCCACCGCCTGCACTGCCGCGCTCTCTGCGGCCATTTTTCACGGCAATTACGCTAACGTTAAAGCGCACCAGCGGGCGAATATCTGCGGCCAAGGTGCCATCACTGGCACGCACCAGAACCACTTCGTAAGTGCCAGAAAGCGAGGCGCTTACCTGAGAAACGCTAGGGTCAGCCGCGCGAGCGATGCGATCAGCTTCTTTTAGCATGGCGACCTTCTCTTCAGCAGTCAGCCCCGCTAAAGGATCAACACCAGCGTAAAAAGGGGCCACTGAAACCGGCTTAACGGCTTGCCCAGGCAGGCGCTTGCCACTACGCACAATGCCTGAGGCCGTGCGCCCGGTATCGATAAGCGCATCCGCACTAATCTGATTGGAGTAGGCAAAGCCGGTTTTTTCTCCGGCCAGGGAGCGGACGCCCACACCGCCATCAATGTTGTAACTTGCCTCTTTTACCTCACCATCTTCCAACACCCAGCCCTCTGTCCAGGTGCGCTGAAAGTAGAGATCAGCGTAATCCACACCCGCGCCCATGGCGTACTCAAGGCCTTTATCAAGCCCACCAAGATCCAAGCCACCCGGCGTAAGAAGAATGGAAACGGCGGAGTCTATATCGCTCTTAAATGCGGTCATTCGGAGCCTTCTAAAGTAACCTGCGGCGAAGTCCAGGGGCCTCGCGCGCGATAATGAATGGTCGTCGCTCGGTCCAGAGCGCTGCCAAAAAGCTGATCAGCAATAAATAGTGCGCCACCTACAACAGGAGCGCCCACCGCAATGGCGGCAATGGGCAGTGTTTGCGTCACCGGCATCACAACGCCAAGGCGCAAATCAAGCTCTCGATGAAGCAAGTTAACATTACCGGTTAGGGTTAAGTTGGCGGCAGGTGCTTTAATTTGCAATGGCTCGCTCAACGAAAGCTGGCCATTTTCGACATCTGCCGTGCCGTCAACGCGATCAAAAGCGGTGCCCGTGCCGGTGACGTCAGAAAAATCCAACCGCAATCGACGCAATATATTATCGAAATTCAGCAGGCCAACGAGGCGCACCGGTGCAGAGTCCAGATGCATAAAGCGCCCATCCTGCATGTCGATGTCTATATCGCCCTGCGCCTGATTTAACGAGAACTGCCATGGTGCGCCCGCCCAGCCAAGATTGGCGGTTGCGGTAGTACGTCGGCTGCGTAAGGCAACGGGTTGATCCATGCGCTCAAGAGCGGTACCTACATCGCCGCCTTCGATGGAAATATTGGCCTGGGTTCGACTGGTCGAAGCATCGCCCTCCCAATAGAGTTCACCACGAGCAGAAAGTTGCCCAAGCGTTAACCCAACCGGCATTAGCGAAAACCGGCCTGGTTCAGTGTGCCAATAGGCGGATAAAGGCCCGAAACGGCTTTCCCCCATGCTCATTTCCGACAGCCGAAGCCGCCCATCGGGCACCTCAGCCAGCCACTCAGGAATAGCCGCAGGCACTGTGTGCTGTGTCTCCACTTCACCGAGCCATGAATCCGGCGAGGTCGTTTCTGACTCACCGCTCGTATCTGCCAAATCAGTCAGCCGATCCAGTGCTAACTGGCTAATGGTGATATCCAGAGGGTGCTGAGCTGCTTGCTGATAGCGAAGATGCCCCGTTACCAAGTCGCTCTCAAGCGCTGCGGTAACTGTGCCATTCTGTACACTGCCGATTAATGCCGCACCACCAGCGCATGCTTGCTGATAGACAAGGCAAGCGGTATCCAGGGAAAACTCCAACGGCGGATGCTGACCGGATAGTTGAGCGGTTAGATCACCGCCCACACCCTGGTCGCCTCGAAACAGTGGAGCGACGGCCTGTTGCCACGCCATCGGGTCAATGCGAGGAAGGTTTGCCTGTAAGCGAAAGCCTGACTGCATCGGCCACTCGGGTGCGCTTACCTCGGTATCCGCCACATGCAGGTTGCCTGACACGTCACCTAACCGATCCTTTAAGCGTAAATGCGCGATATCGGCCAAGCGACTCTCCACCCGGCCACTGTCGAAATCAGCATTAAGCGTCCAGGGCCAAGGCTCGCCTGCTGCCTTGGCAAAAGGTTCAGGCAGATCAAGACGCACCCCTTCAAGCTGGCTTTCTAGAGATAGCGCAGGGCTTGGCTCAAGCGTTACGCGCCCTTGCCACTGCATCGTTCCATCAAGCAGCTGCTTGCCTTGCTCGGCAGGTATATCCACCAATGAGAAAAGTGACGCCACCGGCGTTTGCCCCCGCAAGCGGATACCGTCTCGCTGGGTATGCATGTCGGCACTAATATCGCCGCCCAATAGCTGTCCATCGACACTGCCTATTAGCGCCATACTGTCACCGTACTGCTGCCAGGTTAACTGGCCCTTTACCGCCTGAAGCGCCCCGCCCACGGGGGCGTAAGCGATACGGGTGAGCGCAGGGACTGCATTGACTTCCAGTTGGAAATTATCTGGCGCTTCTAGAGGTAGCGATATGGCTAAATCAGCCTCTACCTCGCCTTCAGCCTGAAGGTCGTTGAGAATATTCATATCGACATCAGGTATCGATGTTAAAAATGCAATCAGGGCGGAGCCATCGCCATGCAGGTTACCCGACACATTGAGTATCTCATCTTGCATGGTCAGCTCGCCTTGTGAAGCGGTTATACCGCGACTCTGGGCATGCTCAACCCGCGCTTCAAGCACCTGATTTTGCCACGTTAAACGCCCTTCAACATCCTCCAGGCGAGGCCAGCCGGGGGCAATAGGCAAATGCCCTTCGGTTATCTTAAGTGCCAGCGTTGCGGATATATCATCAGCGCTAATGTCGCTCTCGATAGGCAGGCTCAGTTTGAGCGAACCATTAGGCACCTTGCCGCCAATATCATCTAACAGCCAGTCACGCAGTTCCTCATCGAATACATGCAAGGGCAGCCATTGACCCAGAGGGCGCTCAAGCGCATCGACATTGGCAAAATCGATATCCAGTCCGAACCGACCTGTCTCCTCTGCAACCACTAACCCAAACCCACCGCTTATCTGGGCATCGTCCCAATCCACGTTAATTTGACGGCCGCTGACCATCGTATTAGGCCCATCGTAGACCCACTCTACGATGCCCTCAGCCTGCTGAAGCTGCATGGGTTCGGTGAACAAGTCGGGGAAATAGAGCGAACTGTCACCGGCACTATTAAACGTCACCCGGCCACGGGAGTCCCGAGCCTGAACCCAGGCATCCATGGGGCCGCCACCTGGCGCGCCTTCCCAGGGCGATACTTCGACATTGGTTAACGCCGCATCGACCTCCCAACTACCCTCCTTCTGGCCCAAGCTCAGTCCTTGCACCCGCCCCCTCGGAGCCAGCGTTTCCAGTACACGCGTCACGGATTCGGGTAACAATACGTAGTCTCGCCAAGCAGTGAGCGAAGCCAGCTCAAAAGCACTGGTACGCAGCGCCCACTGGCCTGGCCGATGAGACAGGTACCAGTGATGCGGAAGTGCCGGGCCTTCTATCGCCTCGCCAGGTTCAGCCCAGTCAACACTCTCTGCGTTACCGCTTAACCATGCTTCACCGCCCTCTCCTTCGCGTTGCCACTCACCCTGTGCTTGTATGTTTCTTAGCACGGCGAACTGAATATCCTGGCGCAGCACTAGCTCAGGGATATCGATGGCAAGGCGCACCTCCTGAAGCCCGCCTTCATACCAGCGGCCCCACACGCGTGCATCGCCTCCGGCCTGCTCCAGGTTCGGCACATGTTCTGGCCGAAACAGCTCAACCAGCGTCAGTAACTGATCAAACTGGGCCTCCAGCTTCAACGTGGCAGAGAAGTCGTTCAGGCCATCTCGGCCCGGCTGCATTTCCGCTAGTAGCTGTACAGCGGGTATTGGTGGCGCTTCGCTACGCTCCGAATCAAGAACGTCGACCGTACCCTGAAGTTTTGCCCCTTGCTGATTGCCGGCTAATAACAGCGCAGGAGCTTCGAGCATGACGCGCTCTTGCTTGCCGTGTAGTACAACACGTGTGTCATCAATCCAGATTTGCTGGCGTAATACCCATTCCGTCCAGGCATCGATGGTTGGCAAGTCAACATCCGGCTCTGGCGCTATATGCACCGGCAGCTTGGCAGGCTCGGGCCATTGCCAAACATCGTTCACTCCTTGATAAAGGTGAAATTCGGTTTGATGTAATCTGATATCGCTAAAGATAGGCAAGAGATTACGTAGCGATGCGCCAATATCCAAGCGCAGCTCGGCTTGGCGCAGTGAAAAAAGCGGCTGACCGCTCGGCGTTTCGGCCCCAAAGCCTTCAAGCTCCACGATCAACTCACTACGCGCCATTGAAAAGGAGAGATTTTCAATCGTTACCGGCACACCAATCTGAGCTTCCAAAAAAGCCTCAACATGCGGCGTCAAAGTATCTGCCTGACTGACCATGAGCCGGAAAAGCAGCGCTATTACCGCAATACCGCCCAGTCCCCAGGCAAGCAGAAGTAAACTCCAACGCGTCAGCGAGCGGATCGTCATGGCATCACATCAACACAATGTCGTACTGCTCTTGTGAGTAGTGTTGCTCCACCTGAAAACGAATCGTTTTATTAATAAACGTTTCCAAGTCTGCCACTGCCGCCGACTCCTCATCCAGCAGCCTATCAACGACGGCCTGGGAAGCAAGCACGGTATACGTTTCAGGGCTATAGGCGCGTTCTTCACGCAGAATCTCGCGGAAGATCTCGTAGCACACCGTTTCAGGGGTTTTGAGCGTGCCGCGTCCGCTACAGGTAGGACAGGCATCGCACAACGTTTGCTCAAGGCTCTCACGAGTACGCTTGCGCGTCAGTTGCACAAGCCCTAACTCGGTAACACCGGTGCATTTGGTCTTGGCATGATCACGCTCCAGCGCTTTTTCAAGCACACGAATAACCTGGCGCTGATGCTCTACCTCCGCCATATCGATAAAATCGATGATGATAATACCGCCCAGATTGCGTAACCGAAGCTGGCGGGCAATGGCCGTTGCTGCCTCAAGGTTGGTCTTGAAAATGGTCTCTTCGAGGTTGCGGTGCCCAACGTACCCCCCCGTATTGACATCAATTGTTGTCATCGCCTCGGTCGGGTCAATGACCAGATATCCGCCTGACTTCAGTTGCACCTTGCGGCCCAGCGCCTTCTGAATCTCATCTTCTACACTATAGAGATCAAAAATGGGCCGCTCGCCTGGGTAGTACTCAATTCTATCCACGGCATAGGGCATAAACTCTTCGGCAAATTCGACCAGCTTGACAAAATTTTCCCGAGAATCGATACGCACTTTCTCGATGTCATCACGCATCACATCCCGCAAGGTACGCATAAACAGCGGCAAGTCGTCGTAAATGACGTTGGACGGCGCCGCGCTAATTTTGCGTTCGGTAACTTTACGCCAGATACGCAGCAAAAAGTGCATATCGCCCGCCAGTTCCTCATCGCCGACGCCTTCAGCGGCCGTGCGTACGATAAAGCCGCCGGTCACTTCCAATGTTTGCTCAGTAATGCTGCTATCCAGCAGGGCCTTCAGGCGCTCGCGTTCACGCTCATCTTCAATGCGCTGCGAAACCCCATGATGAGGAGAGTCGGGCATATACACCAGGTAACGAGAGGGAATAGAGAGGTGCGTGGTAAGACGCGCCCCTTTCGTACCAATGGGGTCCTTGGTTACCTGTACGACCAGCGCTTGCCCCTCGTGCAATAATTGCCCAATGGTTTGCTGCTCATCAACGGGCGTCCCGGAGGGCATAACTTCATGGGCATGGATAAACGCCGCGCGCTCAAGGCCAATATCGACAAAGGCAGCCTGCATGCCAGGCAATACGCGAACCACTTTGCCTTTGTAGATATTACCTACAATGCCACGTCGCCGTGAGCGCTCTATAAGCGCCTCTTGCAAAACGCCATTTTCAACGAGCGCAACCCGTGTTTCCATGGGCGTTAAATTGATGAGGACTTCACCGCTCATGCAAAATTCCTTCTCGGTTCACGTATATCACACCCGTTACAGGGGGCATGAGACGACGAATAAGTGTGCGAGTATTAATGCCCCATCCAAATAGGCACTCCCTGCTGGCCAAGCAACTGCGCCGTTTCATAAAGCGGCAAACCCACAACGGCAGAGTGGCTACCCTTGATTTCTTCGACAAAAATGGCGGCCAAGCCTTGTATGGCATATCCGCCCGCCTTGTCCGCTGGCTCACCCGTTAACCAGTAATCGCTAATTTCCTGAGCGGTGATCTGTCGCATCTTGACGTCCGTCGTTACGCAACAACACAGCACCCCCTTGGGCCCTGTAACAGCCACCGCCGTCAGCACCTGATGTGTCCGATTCGACAACTGCCTCAGCATGGCGGCGGCATCTTCTGCATTAACCGGCTTGCCCAGAATAGTACCGTCTACCACTACGGCGGTATCCGACCCAAGCACCGGTAACAGCGTCTTCGGCGCAGCGGCCAAGGCCTTGGCAACCGCAAGACGCTTTACATAAGCCGCTGCTGACTCTCCCTGTTTCGGCGTTTCATCTACATCGCTGGGTATAACACTCACCGTCACCCCAATGGACGCCAGCAGGTCTCGCCGCCTGGGTGAAGCAGACGCTAAACAAAGCAGGGGCGATGATGTAGTAGCCAGTGTTGACTGCATGCCTAAGACCCCAGTAAGCGTCTTTCCAGTGCCTTAAACATGGTAGCTAACCATGGCCATAAAAAGGCACTGATTAACGCCGACATCAGGAAAGAGAGGTGTATTGAGAACTCCCCGGTTAAGGTACGTAACCACTGTTCGACTAACTGCACCAGGCCAAGCAGCACCAGCACCAATAGCGACTGTTGAACCAGTGAATACGCTCGAAAGCGCGGATACACCAGGGCGCATAGAAACGCTAATAACGACAATATCAGCGCATGTTGGCCAAGCGCCGTTCCCTCTATCAGGTCAAGCAGCAGCCCAAGCACAAAGCCATGGAAGACACCGACTCGGTCAGGTGAACGCATACACCAGTAAATCAGCATCAGCCCGATCCATTCAGGCCGATAAACTTGCCACCCCTCGGCCAGTGGCATGACTTGCAAACACAGCGCCAGAATCAAGCTAAACCACACCACTACCAAAGGTACAACAGGTGCGCGCGCCATTAGCGAACCTCCTGAGGGTCAGCAGGTACCGTTGGCGCAAGGCGCTGGGCTGCATGTATCGCGCTGGCTGAGATATCCATGGACTCATCCCAAATTGAATCTTCGATGTCTTCGCGCGGCGGTGGGAAAAGCAGCAAGAAATGACGAGCACGCTGCAACTGGGCAGTAGGTTCAGCCGTTACATGCGCAAATGGCTGACCGGGGTCATGATAAACGTTGGTAACGCGCGCAACGGGGTATCCCGGCGGAAAACGACCGGCAATCCCTGAGGTGGTGAGCAAATCGCCTTCCCGAATATCCGCCGTGTCTGGCACGTGTAATACATTGACGCTGCCATAGCGACCAGCCCCCTGGACAATAAAGCGCAATCCGTTACGGTTAATCTGAACAGGCAGCGCGTGGCTTGCATCTGCCAGCAACAGCACACGACTAGAGTACGCTGAAACGGCTGTCACTTGGCCTACCAGCCCCGACGCATCAATCACAGGCTGCCCAACATACGCCCCGTTACGATGCCCACGATCAACCACCATTTGATGGCTAAACGGGTCATTATCCAGGGAAAGCAGCTCTGCACTGATATAAGGAATTTGGCGCCGTTCTGCGGCGTTTAATAGATGACGAAGCTCGGTATTTTCAGCCGTCAGGTTGGCCATGCGCTGCCCACGATGAGACAGCGTCAGAATTTGTTCGCGCAGTCGGCGGTTTTCGTCCACCAATGCCTGCTGATCAGACAGCGCGAGCGCGCCCCAATTCAATAGATCGCTAGGCACGCTAACAATCCATTGAACAGGCGCAACAACCATCGTCATTTGGGCGCGCACGCCTTCCATGCGTGTAAATCGGTGGTCGGCAAACATCAAGGCGCTTGCCGCCAGCACGCAGAAAAACAGCCGGTAGCCCGGCAGCGACCCGTGTGAAAATAGCGGTTTAATAGGCAATCCCCCGCGATAAACCGCTAAAAATCAGTCGCTTGAGAGCAGCTCAAAAGTGTGCTGATCGATCATTTCAAGCGCTTTACCGCCGCCTCTTGCCACACAGGTAAGTGGGTCTTCGGCCACGATGACCGGCAATCCCGTCTCTTCAGCAATCAGCTTATCGAGGTCGCGCAGCAACGCGCCACCGCCTGTTAACACCAAACCGCGCTCCGCAATATCAGAAGCAAGCTCTGGGGGCGACTGCTCAAGTGCGCTTTTAATAGCGGCGACAATCGAGCCAAGCGTTTCCTGCAGCGCTTCCAGAATCTCGTGCGAGTTCAACGTGAAGCTGCGCGGTATACCTTCCGCTAAATTACGCCCACGGACGTCGATTTCACGCAGCTCACCACCGGGGTAGGCGCAACCAATCTCTTCCTTGATTCGCTCAGCCGTGGCTTCACCAATCAAGCTGCCATAGTGGCGGCGCACGTACGCGGTGATCGCCTCATCAAAACGATCACCGCCTACGCGGATCGATTCTGAGTAGACCACGCCATTAAGCGAAATAATGGCAATTTCGGTGGTACCACCACCAATATCTACCACCATCGAACCTTGCGCTTCCTCAACTGGCAGCCCAGCGCCAATCGCAGCAGCCATTGGCTCTTCGATCAGGAACACTTCACGGGCGCCAGCCCCTTCAGCCGATTCACGGATCGCTCGCCGTTCAACCTGCGTTGACATGCACGGTACGCATACCAGTACGCGCGGGCTAGGCGTCAGAAAGGTGCTTTGGTGCACTTTACGAATAAAGTGCTGAAGCATCTGCTCGGTGACCGTAAAGTCGGCGATGACGCCGTCTTTCATGGGCCGGATGGCGGTAATATTGCCAGGCGTACGTCCCAGCATGCGCTTTGCGTCGGCACCTACCGATGCCACGCTACGCATACTGCCAGACTGGCGAATGGCGACAACGGACGGTTCATCGAGCACGATGCCACGACCGCGAACATAAATCAGTGTGTTGGCCGTACCCAGATCGATCGACAGATCGCTGGAAAACAGCCCCCTCAAACGTTTGAACATGGATGTTGTTACCTAGTGCAGACCGGGAACCCTGTGCGGATGCAAACGGTATCACCGCAACCCCTTGGCAGCAAGCACGAGTCGCGCTGAACACTGCCCGCGGAGGTCAAAATGTGCTACCTTTTGCGGCTATTTTCCACGTCTGCTACACAAGACGTTTTTTTCGATGACTGATTGTATACCGTATAACGCGGAATATGTTCCATCTCACGTTTTAGCGAGGAATTTTCGATCATGGCGCTTGAAGAATCTCATGTGCGCCGGGCTGCGCACCTGGCCCGACTCGCCGTCAGCGATGACCAGGCTATTGGCTTTGTAGACGATCTAAGCCGCATTTTGGACATGGTCGACCAATTACAAAGCATTGATACAGAGGGAGTTTCTCCGCTTTCACACCCATTGGATGCCACCCAGCGCCTGCGTGCGGACGAAGTAACCGAAACCAACCAGCGCGACACCTTTCAGCGTTGTGCTCCGGCAGTGGAAAACGGCCTATATCTGGTCCCCCGCGTCGTTGAGTAAGAAAGCCGTGTTTTTAAGGCTGTTTTAATGACGGTTTCCACACTTTTCATACGTTCTCGAACGGAGCTTTCGGGTCATGCTTGATAAAACGTTAACGCAACTCGCTGCCGCCTTAAAAAGTGGTGAGTTTTCCAGCCGCGAGTTAACCTCGCACTATTTACAAAAAATTGAAAAAGCTGATAGCAAGATCAACAGCTTTATTACCGTGACCGCTGAACAGGCGCTTAATCAGGCCGAAGCGGCCGATAAAGCACGCGCAGCGGGTAATGCCGGGCTGCTTACCGGCATTCCTTTGGCGTTAAAAGATATTTTTTGTACACGCGATGTAAAAACCAGCTGTGGCTCCAAAATGCTGGATAACTTCATCGCGCCGTATGATGCCACCGTCGTAGAGAAGCTTAATGCGGCCGGCACCATCAGCCTGGGTAAAACCAATATGGATGAGTTCGCCATGGGCTCCTCCAATGAGAATAGCTACTACGGTGCGGTTAAAAACCCTTGGGATTCAACCGCTGTTCCCGGCGGCAGTTCCGGCGGAAGCGCTGCTGCAGTCGCTGCCGGCCTTGTGCCTGCGGCCATGGGTACCGATACCGGCGGCTCTATTCGCCAGCCGGCGGCTTTTTGCGGCATTACGGGGTTGAAGCCCACTTACGGGCGCGTTTCGCGCTACGGCATCATTGCCTACGCATCCAGCCTGGACCAGGCAGGCCCCATGGCCCGCTCGGCTTCTGACTGCGCGCATTTGATGAACGTGATTGCGGGTCACGACGTACGCGACTCCACCAGCGTCGCCCGCGGTGTGCCGGACTACACCGAAACCCTCAATGCGCCGCTTTCAGGTCTAAAAATCGGCCTACCAAAAGAGTATTTTGGTGATGGGCTAGACCCCGAGGTCGAAAAAGCCGTGCGTGATGCGGTAAGCGTGTATGAGTCACTGGGTGCGACGGTACGCGAAGTGAGCCTTCCGCATACTCACTATGCGATTCCGGCCTACTACGTCATCGCCCCTGCGGAAGCTTCCTCCAACCTGTCGCGCTATGACGGCGTGCGCTTTGGTCACCGCTGCAACGAGCCGGTCGATTTAGTCGATCTTTACATGCGCAGCCGTGCCGAAGGCTTCGGTGAAGAGGTCAAACGACGCATTCTGATTGGCACGCATACTCTTTCAGAAGGCTTTTTTGACGCCTACTACACCAAAGCGCAGAAAGTTCGCCGCTTGATTCGCCAGGACTTTTTAGACGCGTTTGAAGATGTTGACGTCTTGATGGGCCCGGCCTCGCCGACTCCGGCCTTTGACCTGGGTGCCAAAAAAGATCCGGTCTCGATGTATCTGCAGGATATTTATACGATTGCCGTGAACCTGGCGGGCATCCCCGGCATCAGCGTACCCGCAGGCTTTGCCGGCGGCCGCCCAGTAGGCTTACAGATTCTGGGTACGCACTTTGCTGAAGCGCAGCTTTTAAATGTGGCGCACCAGTATCAACAAGCGACCGACTGGCACCTTCAACTTCCTGCTATTGCCGAGGAGCACGCCTAATGCAATGGGAAACCGTAATTGGGCTGGAAGTCCACGTTCAGCTCGCTACCCGCTCCAAGATTTTCTCTGGTGCTTCTACCGCGTTTGGCGCCGAGCCAAATACCCAGGCATGCGCGGTTGATTTGGGCCTTCCAGGAACGCTGCCTGTGCTCAACGAGCAGGCCGTGGCCATGGCCGTTCAGTTTGGTCTAGCGGTCCATGCGGATATTGCTGAAGTATCGGTATTTGATCGTAAAAACTACTTCTACGCGGACCTACCCAAAGGCTATCAAACCAGCCAGATGTATCAGCCCATAGTGGGCCCTGGTGACGTGGAAATTACCCTGGATGACGATACTACCAAGCGTATTCGCATTCACCATGCGCACCTGGAAGAAGACGCTGGAAAGTCGCTGCACGAAGACTTTTTAGGCATGACCGGCATCGATTTAAACCGTGCAGGCACTCCGCTGCTAGAGATCGTTTCCGAGCCGGATATGCGCAGCGCCAAAGAAGCCGCCGCGTATCTTAAAGCGATCCACTCCATCGTTACGTATCTGGGCATTTCCGACGGCAATATGGCCGAAGGCTCAATGCGCTGCGATGTGAACGTGTCTGTGCGCCCGAAAGGCCAGGAAGCCTTTGGCACCCGGGCAGAGATCAAAAACGTTAACTCGTTCCGCTTTGTCGAGCGGGCGATTGCGTTTGAAGTAGAGCGCCAGATTGAGCTCATCGAAGACGGTGGCACCGTTGTCCAGGAAACACGCCTGTTTGATCCTGAGCGCGATGAAACCCGCAGCATGCGGACCAAAGAGGAAGCCAACGACTACCGCTACTTCCCCTGCCCCGACCTACTCCCCGTCGTACTTGATAACGCTTACCTGGACCACTTACGCAGCCAGTTGCCTGAACTGCCCGCCGACAAGCGTGAGCGCTTCAAGAGTGAGCTAGGCCTTTCTGCTTATGACGCCGCGGTGCTGTCTGCCAGCCGTGAAATGGCCGAGTTCTTTGAGGAGGTTCACCAAGGTTGCGGTGATGCCAAGCAGGCCGCAAACTGGGTACAGGGCGAGCTTTCCGGGGCGCTTAACCGTGAGAACCTCGCCATCAACAGCAGCCCGATATCGGCGCGCCAACTGGGCGAGTTACTTAGCCGAGTGATTGACGATACGATCAATGGTAAAGCTGCCAAGCAGGTCTTCCAGGCGCTCTGGAATGGCCAAGGCGAAAGTGCCGACGCCATCATCGAAGCCAAAGGGCTTAAACAGGTTACTGATACCGGCGCGATTGAAGCCATGATCGACCAGGTGATTTCTGAAAGCCCGGCTCAGGTCGCGCAGTATCGCGACGCAGAACCTGAAAAACGCGGCAAGATGATTGGCTACTTTGTGGGTCAGGTAATGAAAGCCTCGCGCGGCACGGCTAACCCCCAGCAGGTTAATGGCGTGTTAAAAGAGAAGCTCGACGCGCTGCTGTAAGCATCAACGTTTGGCTCGTACAGCAACGCGAACGGCGGCCTTGGGGCCGCCGTTTTTATTACTTTAAAACGGTTCTTTCAAGCCAACTGACCTGGCGACATATAACGCGCTAACTGAGCGCAGCCTGCTGCCCATACGTCTGCCTCTAACTCCGCAATGCCCGCGGTGTCGAACCCCAGCCCCTGGCCCGGCCTGCCCTCCACCAGCAGTTCCGTCAGGTTGCCCACCAACGGCATATGGCTGACCAGCATTATCGGCGCGCTGTCTGGCTGTGTTAACAACCAATCGCTTACCTTGGCCGGGTCATCCTCTGGGGTTATAAAGTCCAGCGTGCTTAGCGAACAGCCTAATGCCTCAGCGACAATACGTGCCGTTTGTTGCGCACGGGCGTAGGGGCTTGCATAGAGAACCGGTGCGAAAAGCTCCCCTTTTGCCAAGCGTGCAGCCAGCCATTGCGCCATCATGGCGGCTTCGCGCTCCCCCTGCGGGGTGAGCAGCCGTTTGCTATCCGGAAAGCCGGGCGCGGCTTCTCCGTGGCGCATAATGAATAAGCTACTCATGCCAGCCTCGATTATCCAAATGGGCCTGCTGAACTGCCTCGCGGGGCAGAATAAATTCTACATCACTGCTCTGCTCGCCCATCATCAGCGTACGCGCCATCTCCTGGGCAGGCACACCGCCGAAGAGAACATGGGAGAGGCCTTCGGCAAGCGGCATATATACGCCCATTTCCTGCGCCTTGGCGCACACCAGCTTAACCGTATTGACACCTTCAGCCACTTGGCCAAGCGCGGAAACAGCCTCTTCAAGGCTGCGCCCCTCGCCCATGGCATACCCCACGCGATAATTACGCGACAGGTTCGACGAGCAGGTCACAATCAAGTCGCCCACCCCGGCAAGGCCAAGGAATGTCATGGGGTTAGCCCCCTGGGCCACGGCAAAGCGGCTCATTTCAGCCAGCGCCCGAGTCATTAGCATGCTGCGGGTATTTTCCCCCATCCCCAACGCAGCGGCCATGCCCGCCGCAATGGCATAAATATTCTTAAGTGCACCGCCCAATTCCACCCCGTGGCGATCATTGCTGGCATAAACACGAAAGTAGCGACAGCCCAATGCTTGCTGCACACGGGTGCGCGTTAGCGCATCGGCACTGGCAATCACTGTCGCCGTTAGCTGCTTATCGGCTATTTCCGAGGCCAGGTTGGGGCCTGCGATGACGCCAATATGGGAAAAACCGGTTTCATCCGCTAACACCTGACTCATCAGCAGAAAGCTATCCGGTTCAATACCTTTGGTGGTACTGACCAGAATTTGACTGGCCTTTAGCCAAGGTTTCGCGGCCTGCACCACGCTTCGAAACGCCTTTGAGGGAATGGCGATAAGCACAAGCTCGGCATCGTCCAGCACCGTGTGCAGGTCCGTTGAGGCTTGAACGGCAGGATTCATCGCATAGTGCGGCAAGTAGCGACCGTTACGGTGCTCTTGATTAATTTGTGCGACCAGCGCTTCGTCTCGCATCCATTGACGCACATGGGCACCGTTATCCGCCGCGATGCTGGCAAGCGCCGTACCGAAACTGCCACCTCCCAGCACCGCGACCTTGATTTGCTGCTCAGCCATAAGGATGTCCTGAATAAATCACGCGAAAAGTAACAGCTACTTTATCAAAACAAACGGCCCGCTTGGGAATCCAAACGGGCCGTGAGAGGTAACAACGACGATTAAGCGGTCAGTACGCTGTTTAGACGCTTCACATAAGCGGCTGGGTCGTCCAGATGACCGCCCTCGGCGATAATCGCCTGGTCAAGCAGGATATGCGCTAGCTGTGTGAAGATCTCGCCTTCTGCTCCTTCCAGGCGTGTTACCAGCGGGTGCTCCGGGTTGAGTTCTAAAATGGGCTTAACGTCCGGCATTTTTTGCCCGGCGGCTTCCATAATGCGGCGCATTTGAAAGCCCATTTCATGCTCAGGCAGCACGACGCAGGCCGGTGAGTCGGTCAAACGATGGGTAACCTTGACGTCTTGTACACCATCGCTAAGCGCTTCTTTAACACGCTTCAACAGATCTTCTTTTGCCTTGGCGGTCTCTTCCTGAGCTTTTTTCTCGGCTTCGTCTTCGACATCACCAAGGTCCAGCTCGCCTTTGGCAACATCAGCAAAGGATTTACCGTCAAACTCGGTCAGATGGCTCATCAGCCACTCATCAATACGGTCAGACAGCAGCAGAACTTCGATACCTTTCTTGCGGAAGATCTCCAGGTGCGGGCTGTTTTTCGCCGCATTGAAGCTATCTGCTACCACGTAGTAGATCTTCTGCTGGCCTTCTTTCATGCGCTCGACGTAGTCAGCAAGCGATTGATCCTGGGTAGCGGTGTCGCTGTGCGTCGACGCAAAGCGTAAAAGACCGGCGACTTTTTCGCGGTTGGCAAAATCTTCGCCTGGGCCTTCCTTCAGCACGCTGCCGAAGGTGTTCCAAAAGGTTTGGTACTCTTCGCTATCCTTGGAAAGCTTTTTAAGCATATCCAGCGCACGCTTGGTCAGCGCCCCTTTGATCTTGTCGACCTGCGGGTCCTGCTGCAAAAGCTCGCGGGAAACGTTGAGCGACAGATCGCGCGTATCCAACACACCTTTGATAAAGCGCAGATAGAGCGGCAGGAACTGTTCAGCATCATCCATGATAAATACGCGCTGCACATAAAGCTTAACGCCGCGAGCGCCATCGCGCTCATACATATCAAAAGGCGCCCGGCCCGGCACGTAGAGCAAACTAGTGTACTCAAGCTTGCCCTCTACCTTGTTGTGGCTCCAGGCAAGCGGGTCGCTAAAGTCATGGGCAACGTGCTTATAAAACGCCTTGTACTCGTCATCAGAAACGTCGCTCTTGGGGCGCGCCCAGAGTGCAGTGGCTTCGTTAACGGTTTCCCACGTGGTGACTTCGCTGCCTTCGATGTCGTTGCCTTCATCATCCTTGGCCGTTTCGGTCTTGGGCATGCGCACGGGCACTTCAATATGATCAGAGTACTTGCGCACCAGGTTTTGAAGGCGGTAATCGTCAGCAAACTCTTTAGCGTCTTCTTTCAGATAAAGCGTAATTTCGGTGCCGTGAAGCTCGCGCTCAATATCAGCGACGGTAAACTCACCTTCGCCTTTAGAGCGCCACTCAACGCCTTCAGAGGCGGCCGTCCCGGCTTTGCGGGTACGCACTGCCACTTCGTCAGCCACAATAAAGCCTGAGTAGAAACCTACACCGAACTGGCCGATCAACTTGGCATCTTTTTGCTGCTCGCCTGACATCTGCTTTAAAAACTCAGCGGTGCCTGAGCGGGCGATGGTGCCCAGATTAGCGATAACGTCTTCGCGGTTCATACCAATACCGTTGTCGCGCAACGTAATGGTATTGGCTTCTTTATCGTGCTCAATTTCTACTCGAAGCTCGCTGTCGCCTTCGTACAGCGCATCGTTATCTAGCGCCGCGTAGCGCAGTTTGTCACAGGCATCCGCGGCGTTAGAGATAAGCTCACGCAGGAAAATCTCCCGGTTGGAATACAGGGAGTGAATCATCAGGTTGAGAAGCTGCTTAACTTCTGTTTGAAAGCCTAACGTTTCTTCGTGGGTCGCTGTTGACATTCGCCTAGCCCTCATCAATCACGTTTGTTTAGAGTTCCTGCCTCCCAATGAGACAGGAACGAAAAAATGTGTGAGTTGGATATGGGGATAAGCAGAGCGATTTCAAGAAGGTGAGTGTTGAGAAGTAGTGATATCAATATCGCCGTACTTCCAGGCGCGGTAATCTGCCAAGCGCTGGTCAATACGGTTGAGAAGCCAGCCAACGATAATGACATCGTCAATCAGACCTATGAAAACGAGAAAGTCCGGAATTAAATCGAACGGCATTGCAAGGTAGGCAAGCGCCAGCGTCATCATGCCAAAGGCAGCCCAGGGCACAGGCCGAAAGCGACCGCTCAGGACATCAGACGTCATGGGCACAAACAGTTTCAGTGCGCGTCCGATACGTTTTACAGCCCAGAGGCGGGATTTAAGTCGACGAAATAGCCACAACGTGGATAATCGAGCCATCGTAATTGAATCCTCCAAGTGTCACGATTGTCTGAACACTATTTGACCATTTCGTTCACTATTAGCGGTTGCCAATCCGTTAGCGAGAAAGAGAGAAAATTATGCAGGCATCGCCATTCAGATCCCCTTTTCGCACTTTATGCGCGGCAATCCTGGTGGGCTTACCCACTGCCTCATGGGCCGCTTCTGATACCGCTATGCGCGATGCGTTAGAAGCCGCTCGTCAACAACAGTGGAACCACATCGACGAGCGCGCTATTGAAGGTCATGTGCTGAGCGGCTATGTCGACTACCACCGATTACGCAATCAACTACCCAACGTCTCGACGGCCCAAGTACAACGCTTTATTGACCAGCATAACGACTCTCCGCTTTCTGAGTGGCTACTCGGTCAGGCCATTGCCCAGTATGGCCACGCGGGGCGTTATAGCGATTTGCTGGCCGTTGCCGATGGCGAACCTGCAGGCACCGCTCGCCAGTGTTATTACTATACAGCCATACTGGATTCACAGCCCCAGCAGGCCGCAGAGGCAGGCCTTGCACTTTGGCTTGAAGGAAGCTCTCAGCCCGATGCGTGTGACCCCCTGTTTGACCGCCTGCGGGCTAACGGCACGATTGATGCAACGGCTATCTGGGAGCGAAGAATGCTCGCTTGGCAAGCCGGTGAAGATCGTCTCTCAGACTATTTAGACGGGCTGCTCAGTGGCCAGTGGCACACCGCGATTGAAACCGCCGACCAAGTGAATACCAATACCCGCGCGGTCACCTCAGCGCCCGCCTGCCTTGGCCCTGAATGCGCGGCAACCGCCAGTTTCTACAAAGCCGCGATGCAGCGGTTCACCCGTGAAGATACCCCGGCCGCATTGAGTAGCTGGCAAACCATCGCGCCCAACTTGAACCTTCTACCCAGTGATCAGCAAACCATTGAAGAAGAGTTGGCTTTCTATGCACTGGTACGCAATGTACCCGGCGCCTTAGGCTGGGTAGATGACGTTCTTCCCTCGTTGGATAGCGAGCGCGTGCTTGAGCTGCGCGTACGTCGTGCATTGGCAGACCGGCAGTGGCAGGAGGTGATTCACTGGATTGCGGAAATGCCCACCAGCCAACAAGAAAACAGCCGCTGGCAGTACTGGCTGGGGCGTGCCAACGAACAGCTGGGCAGCCAGGAGGCAGCCACCGCTCGCTACCGTCAGGCGGCGACCGACCGCAGCTTTTATGGGTTTGCGGCCGCTGAACAACTTGGCCAGCCTTACCAGCTCAATCTTGAGCGCAATCATTTTGATGAGACTTCACGCGAACGCACTGCACGCCTCCCCGTGGTCCAGCGTACCGAAGCGCTGCTACGCATTGGCGAAGACGGCCTTGCCAATAGCGAATGGCTGTATGCGGTGCAAAACGGCACGCCCCAGCAGGCGCGCGCCCTGGCCGATTATGCGGCCCATCAACAGTGGCATGCACGCCTGGTACAGACCACGATTGCTGGCAGCATGTGGGATGCGCTTGATTGGCGTTTCCCCGAGGCTTACCGGGAGAGCTTTATGCACTGGGGCCACCAAACCGGTGTAGACCCGTATATGCTAATGGCGATTACCCGTCGTGAAAGTGCCTATAACCCGGTAGCGCTCTCTCCAGCAGGCGCTCGCGGTTTGATGCAGTTAATGCCCGGCACGGCAAGCCTGGTAAGCCGCCAACTGGGTATTAGTGACCCAGGGCCTTACGGCATTCTTGACCCTGAACTTAATATTCGCCTGGGCAGCACTTATCTGCGCGACAAGCTGAACCGCTATCAGGGTAACCGACTTGCCGCCGCTGCGGCCTATAATGCTGGCCCTGGGCGTGTTGATCAGTGGCTGGGAAGCGGTATGGAGTCATTTGATCTGTTTGTGGAAAGCATTCCCTTTAAAGAAACACGCGATTATGTGCAGGCGGTGCTTAGCTATCGGGTAATTTTTGAAAGCCTGGCCAACGGTGGTAACAGCGAAGGTGTTTCACTGTTGAGTGATAGTGAACAACAAGTACGTTACGACCGCGCTTTGCTGGCACGTCAATAAGCGTACAAAGGTAATCGCGCTTACTGCCTGGTCAGTTTACTCACCAAGCGCCCAGTTATACTGGGCGCTGCTCCATCGCCAAACGGAGCCCAAACGCGACCAGCACCGCGCCAGTCGCGGCATTTAACACCTGCGCAAAGCGCACGCTGGCGAGCCACTTGCTGGCACCTCCTACCATGAATACCACGCTAATTTGCCAGATATTGGCAATGATAAAGTGGACACCTGCTAGCCACAGGGACTTGACCAACGCCGGATCACCCGGCGCAATAAACTGAGGCAAAAAAGCCATATAAAAAATAATCGTTTTTGGATTCAATACATTGGACAGCAAGCCTTCCTTAATGGGCTGCCAAAGCGGAACAGGAGAAGCAGCACCGATCACCCCTTTGACCGGTAATGGCT
This sequence comes from Halomonas sp. 111, assembly GCF_052379685.1. Lineage (NCBI taxonomy): Bacteria > Pseudomonadati > Pseudomonadota > Gammaproteobacteria > Oceanospirillales > Halomonadaceae > Halomonas > Halomonas sp. 111. The sequence goes on along the minus strand of NZ_JBQSYV010000003.1, from coordinate 86,358 downwards.
GGCCACGCCTTGCGGCTAACAAACTGGTGACCCCTAGCCATACCAGATACCCCGCCCCGACTAACTTTAATAGATGAAATACCCAGGCCGACTGGAGCAGAATCAGTGAAATGCCTAATGCCGAGATGGTCGCGTGTACAAACAGACCGCAGCAGATCGCTAAGCTGGTGGCAATGCCGTCCCGTGTCCCGCCTCGGGCAGTGTTACGGATAACCAGCAAGGTATCCACGCCAGGCGTAATCGACAACAGTGTAATAGCGACCAAAAAGGCCACAAACTGAGAATCCACAAGCTGTATTGACGACATATACGCGGCTCAACAAAAGTTAAGAAACATTAGATTGTTACTGGACGACCCATTTTTTTGCATCTACATTGATTTTGGCGGGCGAATCCTATGCAGGTTCGCTTGATCATTATAAGCACGTTAAGGAAACGACTAATGGCAACTGGCACCGTCAAGTGGTTCAACGATACGAAAGGTTACGGCTTCATCTCACCCGATGATGGCAGTGACGACCTGTTTGCGCACTTCTCCGAAATTCAAGCGGAAGGCTTCAAGACCCTGCAAGATGGTCAAAAAGTCAGCTTTGAGGTAACGCAGGGTAAAAAGGGCCTTCAGGCTTCTAACATCCGCCTTGCTTAATCATGGCCGGATGTAGCGAGGCCCGCCAAGGCGGGCCTTTTTATTGCCTGCTCAACGCGCCTTATTGATGAGTAGCGTTAGCATTATCGTTGTCTGCGTCTTCATTCAGAATAACCCCACGGCTACTACTGCCATTATGTTCACGCTCGATTTCCTGAAACTGCTCTTCAAGACGCTTTTGGGCTTCCTCAAAGCGGCGTTCGGTATCCTCAATCAATGCATCAACATCAGTAGCTTCCCGGTTATCTTCCAAGCGAGGGCTTTCGGGTAGGCTGCTCTGTGTTTCCCACTCATTGGACAATGCTTCTTGCTCAATAGCATCGTACTCTTCGGCTTGTTGTTCAGCTTCTTCAAACTGCTCATTTAAGCGCCGCTGGGCTTCCTGAAAACGCTGTTCAGTCTCTTCAATCATTTGATCGACGTCGGAGCGCGTTGCCTCTCCTGGTAATGCACCACCCTCTTGCAGTATCTCATCAGGGTCCGCCGCCAGAGTGTCTTCGCCTGCTGTTACCTCTTGGGCCTCGGACTCGTCAGCGTTGGCTGCATCATCTTGCATATCATCACGCAGCGCCTCGGCCTGCTCTAGCTCTTCAGCGGCTTGGCGCGCCTCAACGTCATCCTCTATCTCCGCAGGGCTTGGCATATCCGCGGCATTTTCAGCGGCGGCCGACGCCTCTTCCTCTTGTACAACGTCATCATCAGAAACCGACGAAGGCTCATCCGGTGTCACATCAGTCTCTTCTTGAGAGTCGCCACATGCGCTTAGCAATAGTGCCAAGGTGGCAATAACCGGTATCCATAAACGGTTTACCATTAGATTCCCCTTCTTAAATAACGCTTTTAAAGACAGCCTACGATCAGTGTCGGTCATTTGCTGACAGTAACGAGCAACCCTCAGGCAATAAAACGTGCAGCGCCAACGGCACCACTTCAACGCAAAAACGATCATACTGACACATTTCGCCGTCCAGCGTTAAGGGCCAAGCGGGATCATCTTTCTGAGTTGTGACCGTCAGCTCAGTCGCTGTGAAATAGCGTACATACTGCCCATCAGAGGGAAAACTCTGAAGCTCGCTAATCAGCGTCGGCAGTTCCGTTACGGAGCTAAAATCCTTCACCAAAAGAACATCCAAGCGGCCATCATCAAGCTTGGCACGTGGGGCGAGCACCTGTCCGCCGCCTGATTGCCGGCCATTACCTAACGCCAATAACAGCAGCGAGACATCCTGCTCTTTATCGCCCCAGTGAAGCGTGCCACGATAGCTGCGATGCCGCCAGGCTTTAAGCGCCCCCATTAAGGAGTATGCACCTCCGCCTAACAAGCGTTTCAGCGTCTTCGGTGTTGAAGAGGTAATTTCCGCCCCAAATCCGCCCGTGGTCATGTTGACGTAGTACTGAACGACGGTTTTACTATTAGCCTCAGCCGTTACTCGTACGACATCAACAGGGTATGCGCTTAGTGTCATTGCCTCTGCCAGCGCAGGGCTTGGCTCCAACGGTAACCCCGTGGAGGTGGCAAAGTCGTTGGCACTGCCCAGCGGCACAACGCCCAAAGCGGGACGCTTATCATGAGCGACACGCATTAGCCCGTTAACCACTTCGTTAACAGTGCCATCGCCGCCGCAGGCGATGACATGGGTGATGCCCATATCACATGCCTGCTCGGCAAAGAGAGCGGCGTCACCGCCCTCCCATGTTGAGCGCACGGTAATCGGCATCCCTGCCTCACGCTGCTCTTCAACGGCTTCACGCAGTGCCGGGTTCCCGGCTGATTTACCATTTATAATCAGTAAAAAATGCGGTTGTGAGTCGTTCACCAATGGCTTCCCTTTCATGGTTGGAACGCTGGGAGTGCTTACGCCAGCGCTTTTTCAACTACTTCATATACGTTCGAAGATAGCGGCTCTTTTTTGATACGTTCCAACTGCGCATGCATTAAGGCCTGGCGCGCTTCGTCAAAACGCTGCCAGCGTGTTAGCGGGGTAACCAATCGCGCGGCAATTTCCGGGTTTAGTCGATTAAGCTCAATCACCACATCGGCAAGCAGCGCGTAGCCCTTACCATCCAGGCGATGGAAATTAACCCGATTTTGCGTAAAAGCACCCACTAGCGCACGTACTTTGTTTGGGTTCTTGATTGAAAATGCCGGATGCTGCATCAAGAACTCGACACGTTCCAGCACATCAGACTGCGGCCGCGTCACTTGAATCGTAAACCACTGATCCATAACCAGCGAATCATGCGCCCATTTTTCACCAAACGCTTTTAAAGCGGGTGACGACACGTCATCACGTTCGCTATGCACAAGCAGCGTTAGCGCATGGCGAACATCGGTCATATTGTGGTCAGCGGCAAACTGAGCCTGGCAAAATGCAATCGCCTGCTCATCCTCAATCGACATCAAATAGCTAAGCGCTATGTTTTTGAGGCTACGCTGGGCGATTTGCTCAGGCGTTGGCGCGTAAGCCTCCTCCGAGCGATTGGTTTCAAACGTGGCCACAAATTCATCGCGAAGTGCTAACGCCAATGATTGGCGCACAAACTCACGCGCCGCGTGAATCGCATCGACATCGACGATCGGCTGCTGCTCGGCAATGTAGGCTTCAGAAGGTAGGGTTAGCATCTCGGCAAGCACCGCCTTGTCAGACGTCGAGCTTGTCAGCAGCGCTCTAAAGGCTTCCGTAACGCGGCCGTCCATGACTTTTTCAACGCCATTACGATGCGCCGCGATCAGATCGTCCAACGCCAGCATGGCCAAGCGCTGACCGGCATCCCAGCGGTTAAAACCATCACTATCATGGGTGAGCAAAAATGCCAGTTCTTCACGTGAATAGGGGAAATGTAGCTTCACTGGCGCCGAGAAGTCACGCAGCAGTGACGGTACTGGCGCCTCGGCCACATCGGTAAAGACAAAGGTCTGCTCGTTATCGCGCAAATGGATCACCGCATCCTTGCCCAGCACTTCCCCGGCCATGGTCAGCGTTAAGTCCTGACCAGACTTGGTTCCCACCAGCCCCATCCGCACAGGGATATGCAGTGGCTGCTTCTCGGTTTGGCCGGGCGTGGCAGGCGTGCGCTGCCGAAGCGTTAGCCTGTATTCACTATGTACATAGTCGTATTCACCGTGGACATCAATCTCTGGCGTACCTGCCTGCGCGTACCAGCGCATAAATTGATCAAGCGTTTGGCCCGACGCCTCTTCCATACAGCCAACAAAGTCTTCAATGGTGACCGCCTGACCATCAAAGCGCTCAAAGTAGGCATCGGCCCCTTGGCGGAAATTTTCCCACCCCACCAGGTTACACAGCATACGCACTACTTCTGCACCCTTTTCATAAATAGTCAGGGTGTAGAAATTGGTGATTTCAATGTAGTGGTCGGGGCGCACAGGATGCGCAGTGGGCCCTGCATCTTCTGCAAACTGCGCCGTACGGAAAAAAGACACATCTTGAATACGCTTAACCGGCGCCGAGTTGGTATCAGCGGAAAAACACTGATCCCTAAAAACGGTAAAGCCTTCTTTCAGCGATAGCTGGAACCAGTCACGACAGGTCACTCGATTGCCGGACCAGTTATGAAAATATTCGTGGGCCACAATGCCTTCCACGTTTTGAAACGTGGCATCGGTGGCGGTATTGGGATGCGTCAGTACAGCGGCAGAGTTGAAAATATTCAGCCCCTTGTTTTCCATCGCTCCCATATTGAAATCGTTAACGGCCACGATCATAAACAGATCAAGGTCATATTCGCGGCCATAGGTCTGTTCATCCCACGCCATGGAACGTTTGAGCGAAGCCATGGCGTGTTCGGTTTTATCCAGATTTTCCTCTTCTACCCAAATTTGCAGCGTGACATCACGGCCGCTCATGGTAGAAAAGTGGTCCTCAACCTTGTGTAAATCACCCGCTACCAACGCAAACAGGTAGCACGGTTTAGGGTGCGGATCTTCCCACTTCACGAAATGGCGGCCGTTTTCCAATATACCGCTGTCCACGGGGTTGCCGTTGGCCAGCAAAACGGGTTCGTTGTTTTGATCACCAATGACCGTGACGGTAAAGGTGGCCATCACATCCGGGCGGTCTGGGTAGAACGTAATGCGCCGAAAACCTTCCGCTTCACACTGGGTACAGTACATACCACTCGACTGGTAAAGCCCTTCCAGGGCAGTGTTAGCACCAGGCGCAATTTCTACCTCACTTTCAAGGCTGAACGCTGCCGGCACCTGCATAATACGCAGGCTGCCCTCACCCAACTGGTAATCCGCTTCCGCTAGCGGTGTGCCATCAATGACCAACGAGATCAGCGACAACTGCTCGCCATTCAGCACCAGGGGCGTTTGGGCGTCTACGTTTTCGTTACGTTCAATCAACAATCGTGCTTTTACACGGGTGGCAGCAGGGTCAAGATCAAACGTCAGCTCGGTATGGGTGACCTGGTAGGCGGGCGGCTGATAGTCGCTTAAATAAACCGGCTGCGGATCAGACATAGTGCGTTAGCTCCTGTAATAAACGATGGTTGCGAGTAGACAAAAAGAGTGGCAAAAACGGGGCAGCGCATAGACACCGCCCTACACGTGATAAGGCTTAATCGCGGAAATTATCAAACTGCAGAGGTAGTTCAGGCCCCTCTTCACCCCGTAAAAGCGTCATGACGCCTTGTAAGTCGTCACGTTTTTTCCCGGTCACGCGAACTTTTTCACCCTGAATTTGCGCTTGGACTTTAAGCTTACTCGCCTTGATACGCTTTACCACATCCTTGGCTTCTGCCGCATCAAGCCCCTGCTTCAAAACGACTTCCTGACGCGCCTTCACCCCGGAAAGCTCGGGGTCTTGAATATCCATGCAGCGCGCATCAATGCCTCTGGCAATTAACCGACCGCGCAGTACATCCAGCATCTGCTTAAGTTGAAAATCGACCTGGGCCTCTAGCTGCACTTTTTCGCCTTCAAGGGCGAAGCTTGCGTCAACGCCTTTAAAATCAAAACGCGACTGCACTTCACGATTCGCCTGGTCAACGGCGTTAGACGCTTCGTGCTGATCAAATTCCGACACAATATCAAAAGAGGGCATGGCATTTTCCTGGCAAGTTATGATGGGTTATTTTAGAGCAGTAAGCTCCCTATCGGCCAATTCTGTTATTGATTAGCCACAAAAACCTCGATTCCTACGGAAAAGCTTAACAACTGTATAAATTTTATTCACATTTAAGCTATCATCACGGCATTGCAAGCTCTATATGGCGTAGGCTAGAAATCTTCATGCAGCCTTTTAAGAGGAAAGTGACGGTGAAAGACCGCGATACACGCCATAAAGCGTCGATGGAAAAACTCAAAGCCCGCGTGGATGAAAAAGTAGCCAGCGCCACAGAACAACGCGGACTACTGCTGGTGAATACCGGAAATGGTAAAGGCAAGACCACGGCCGCCTGGGGCACCGTCACCCGCGCGTTAGGCTATGGCTATAACGTGGGGGTTATTCAGTTTATTAAAGGCTTATGGGAGTGTGGCGAACGCAACCGTTTGGAAGATGACCCTAATCTTGACATAGCAATTATGGCGACGGGCTTTACCTGGGACACCCAAAACCGTGAAGCCGACACTCAAGCCTGCCTGGCCGTTTGGAAAGAGGCTGAGCGCATGCTGGCTGACCCAAACACTTACCTGGTCGTGCTGGATGAAATTACCTACATGCTCAAGTTTGGCTACCTGGATATCGCCACCGTTAAAGCGGCGCTTGAAAATCGCCCCAGCGAGCAGACAGTAATTATTACGGGGCGTAATGCGCACCGAGAACTGATAGCCATGGCGGATACCGTCACCGAAATGCAGGAAGTTCGCCACGCCTTTAATAATGGCCTACAGGCACGTCGTGGCATTGATTTTTAATCAAGATTTACCAAAAAGGGGCGCCAAGGCACCCCTTCTCATACACCCGACGATATTCTCAGCGAGTGTTATTCGACGACAGCGGATTATTCGCCGTCAAACGGATTGCGCAGTACGATGGTTTCAACACGGTCTGGACCCGTTGAAATAATATCGATACTGGTGCCCACCTGCTCTTCCAGGAAACTGATGTAAGCGCGGGCATTGGCCGGTAAGTCGTCGACGTTTTTAGCACCCAGCGTCGACTCTTTCCAGCCTGGTAAATCCTGATAAAGCGGCTCTATGGCTTCGTAGCCTTCAGAATCAACCGGGTTGTCCAGAACGTCACCATCTTTACTGCGATAGCCCACGCACACCCGAATATTTTCCAGACCATCGAGCACGTCAAGCTTGGTCAGGCAGATGCCGGATATGGAGTTAATTTGTACCGCATGACGCAGGGCCACAGCATCAAACCAACCGCAACGGCGTGGACGACCCGTGGTGGCGCCAAATTCGTGGCCACGCTCAGCCAGGTGACGGCCATGGTCGTCGAACAGCTCAGTGGGGAACGGTCCTGAACCCACGCGCGTGGTATACGCTTTGGTAATACCCAGCACATAATCCAGGTAAAGCGGGCCGACACCAGAACCCGTGGCCGTGCCGCCAGCCGTGGTGTTGGAGCTGGTAACAAACGGGTACGTACCGTGGTCGATATCCAGTAGCGAGCCTTGGGCGCCCTCAAACAGAATATTTTCACCCGCCTTGCGCAGGTCGTGAACCATGCTCACGGTATCGCATACCATCGGACGAAGCTCATCAGCCATTTGCATGGCGCTGTCCAGCACTTCCTGGAAGTCGACGGCGGGTTCACCGTGGTAATTAACCAATACGAAGTTGTGGTAATCCAGCACTTCGCCCAGTTTGGAGGCAAACCGCTCCCGATGAAGCATATCGCCCAAGCGCAAGCCACGGCGTGCCACTTTATCTTCGTAAGCCGGACCAATGCCTCGACCCGTTGTGCCAATCTTGGCAACGCCACGGGCTTTTTCGCGGGCCTGATCAAGGCGCACGTGGTAAGGCAAAATCAGCGGGCAGGCGGGTGAAAGGCGCAGGCGCTCACGCACCGGCACACCTTTATCTTCAAGCTCGCGGATCTCTTTGATCAGCGCTTCAGGCGAAAGCACCACCCCGTTGCCGATTACGCAGGTTTTACCCGGACGCAGGACACCCGACGGAATGAGATGAAGCACCGTTTTTTCACCGTCGATTACCAGCGTGTGGCCCGCATTATGGCCACCCTGGAAACGCACTACCGCCGCCGCTGACTCGGTGAGCAGGTCAACAATCTTGCCTTTGCCTTCATCACCCCATTGGGTGCCCAGGACTACGACATTCTTACCCATTATGCACTCGTCTCTTGTGTCAGGGCCGTTGTCTGCCAACAGCCATCGATAAACTCAAGACGGCGGTCACACTTGTGCTCCGCCGGCCCAGTACGCTGCCCAGGCAGCGCTTGAATAACGCGTTCTCCCTGCTCTCGCAGTGCAACTATGGCAGCGTTGAGAGACTCTTCCTCTTGGGCAGGTGCCCAAATGGCGCCGTTGCCTGGCGATGCCAAGGCCAATGATGCCAGTTGCTTTAAATCCATCGAAAAACCAGTAGCCGGACGTGCACGCCCAAAGGCGCGCCCCGTATCATCATAGCGGCCACCCTTTGCAAGCGCATGGCCGTAACCTGGCACATAAGCGGCAAACATCATGCCTGTGTGGTATTGATACCCACGCAACTCGGCAAGATCAAAATAGAGCGACACGTCAAAGCGAGCCAACACGCCCTGATACAGCGCACTTAACTGATCAAGCGCGGCGGTTACAGAAGCCGGGGCACCTGCAAAGCGCTCGCGTGCTTGCTCAAGTATGCTGGCGTCGCCGTGCAACTCGCCTAGCGCCATAAACATATCGGCCAGTACCGGGTCGCTGACGCTTGCGTTAACTTGCTCCGCCAATTGTCCCGGCGACTTGAGTGCCAGTGCCTCAAACAGCGTGCTCTCCTGCTCATTATTAAGCGCGGCAGCGTCTACCAAACTACGATAAATGCCGATGTGCCCAAGAGCCAGATGTATTTCACCTGCGCCTGCGGCTTTTAAACTGGCGAGCGCCAAATGAATGATTTCACTATCGGCCTCTAGCCCAGCATGGCCAAACAGTTCGACGCCGACCTGAACAGGGCTGCGTCCGCCCTGATGCTGATCAGCTTTAGCGCGCAGTACGTTCGTGCAGTAGCACAACCGAACGGGCCCTTGGCGTTTGAGCGAGTGGGCATCCATACGCGCCACCTGCGGCGTGACATCTGCCGAGGCGCCCATCATACGGCCGGTTAATTGGTCTGTTAGCTTAAAGGTTTGCAGATCAAGGTCGGTACCGGTACCGGTCAACAAGGAGTCTAGAAACTCCACCGGTGGTGGCATGACCTGGTCATAGCCCCAGCAATGATAAAGATCAAGCAGCGCGCGGCGCAGCTCTTCCATGCGGCTTGCCTGAGGCGGTAGCACCTCATCCATGCCGTCGGGCAACAGCCAGCGGTCAGCGATGGTCATGTAAACAATCCTGCAAGACGATGAAGGCCCTGGAGTCGATGAATACGCGCTTGACGCATTAACGTTAAATGAGGGCCACAAAAAAACCGGGCGACGCCCGGTTCAATTAAGTCTACCACGTTTGCTCAAGGGATGAACCCCGCCATGCGTTCTGCTTCATGGCAAAGTTCACCTCTATGCCAACTTACTCTTCTTCGCCTGCTTGCCCGTTAGGATTAGCACTGCGCAGGTAACGGAAAAAGTCGCTGCTGGGGTCTAATACCAGCATATCACCGTCGCCCGAGAAGCTGTCGCGGTAAGCATTCAAGCTACGCCAAAAGGAGAAAAACTCCTGATCCTGGCCATACGCTTCAGAAAAGATACTGGCCGCCTGTGCATCACCTTCACCGCGCAGCGTCTCTGCACGCTCATTTGCCTGAGCGATAAGTACGTGGCGACGACGGTCAGCATTAGCGCGAATCCGCTCAGCTTCCTCCTGCCCCTGGGCACGCCATTCGCGGGCTTCGCGCTCACGCTCAGAACGCATCCGTTCAAAGACTGCCGCTGACACGTCTTCAGGTAAATCAATACGCTTGATGCGAATATCGCGGATAGCGACACCCAGCTCATCACGCATCAGGCTGTCCAGCTCTTCGGTAGGACCAATCATCAGGTCATCACGGCGCTCGGCAATGATTTCCTGCAGATTAAGACGGCCAAACTCGTTACGTAAGCTCTCGTCAACACGCGGCTGAATAAGGCGGATCGCCATCATTTCATCGCCCGCCGTTGCCTCGTAGTAACGGGTAGGATTAACCACCTGCCATTTAACGTAGGAGTCGACGATAACCGCTTTTTGCTCAAGCGTCAGATAACGACTGGTATCAGTATCCAGCGTCAGCAGGCGCGTATCAAACTTATGGATCGTTTGAGCAATCGGTATTTTGACATGCAGGCCAGGCTGAATATTCTCTTCAATAACCTCACCAAAGCGCAGTTTTACGGCACGCTGTGTCTCATCAACAACATACAGCGAATTACTTGCCAACCACGCGACAACGGCCAAGCCACCAACGATCAGCAGGGATCGATTATTAATCATTTACCGGCCCTCCCTGCGAATAGAGCTACTACCTGAAGATGAAGAATTCGTCGTTTGGCTTCCACGTAAATTTTCTACAACACGCGGATCCAACTCCTCACTGCCTGAGCCACTGTCATTAGCGCTTGATGCGCTATTGCTGCGCCCGCTATTGCCACGCATTTGATCAAGCGGCAGATACATTAGCGGTGCATTTTCGCTTACATCCATGAGTACCTTGGGTGTACCGCCATAGACGCTTTCAAGCGTATCCAGGTACATCCGCTCACGCATTACCTCTGGCGCATTTTGGTACTCTGTTAACAAGGCATTGAAGCGATTCGCTTGACCCTGAGCTTCAGCCACTACCGACTCACGATACCCTTGGCCTTGCTCAACCACGCGTTGGGCTTGACCCTGAGCGGCCGGGATAATGGCGTTAGCGTAAGCCATGCCTTCGTTAATGGTACGCTGGCGGTCTTCGCGAGCACGAATTACATCATCGAATGCGTCGATAACCGGCGCAGGTGCGGAAGTCGACTCAATGTTAATGGTTTGTAAACTGATACCCGCTCCATACGCATCAAGATAGGACTGCAAGCGGCTAGCGACCGAGCTGCCCAGGATTTCACGTCCTGAGGTCAGGATATCGATCATGTCTGTGCCACCTACAACGTGACGCAAAGCAGAATCAAGCGCATTTTCCATGGACAGTGCAGGATCACGCACATTGAGAACAAAATCTTGCGGATTTGCGACCTGGTACTGCGCCGATATTTCCACTTCCACGATGTTTTCATCGCGCGTCAGCATCGCCTGGGTTTGTGACACAGAGCGAACGCGCGTGACATTTACCATGCGGACATCGTCAATCAATGGCGGATTCCAGTGAAGACCCGGCCCAACAACGCTCTGGTACTCACCAAAACGTAAAACAACGCCACGCTCAGACTGATCCACCAGATAGAAGCCGGAGGCTGCCCAAATCGCTAGCGCAACCACAACTAAAAGGCCCGGCAATGCAAGCGTATTACGTGGCTTACCACCACCGCTTCCACTGTTCCGCTTGTTTCCATTGCCTTTTTTACTGCCGCCGCCCAGCATGCCGTTCAGCTTGTCTTGAAACTTCTTGAGCGCTTCATCAAGGTCAGGAGGGCCTTGGTTATTACCCCCATTGTTCCCGCCCCGATTACCGCCATCGTTGCCACCACGGTTATCACCGTCGTTGCCACCCCGTCGACCACCACTACTCCATGGGTCGTGCTGGTTGCCACCACCAGGCTCATTCCAGGCCATACTTCGTCTCCACTAAGGTGCTCATCTACGCATGGCATGCCTTCGGCAAGTTCCATGCGCTTTATTGAAATTATTGCTATATCAAACTGTTATTACCATCCCTTACACGAGTAGAAAAGCAAGGACCTACCACTCGTCAACTTCACGTAATGCTACAGGCAAATAGGTGTTAGCGCGCTCACCCAGCTGCGCCATTAATTGGTTAAAGTCGCGACGCGGCAGTCGAACCTCTAATACAGAGCGCCCCTGCTCATCAAATGCTTCCTGACGCACGGCGTTTAACTCATGAAGTCCTGCCCGCAGCTTGCCCTGTTCTGGCGTCAGTGTCAGCGAAAATCCGATGACATCGCCAGCCAAGCGCTCAGTAAGCGCTTCATGAAGTAGCTCAAGACCTTGGCCTTGTTGAGCAGACAACCACACCACTTCAGGCACGCCATGCCCATCACGCTCAATACGCGGCGCGCTATCAAGCTTGTCGATTTTATTCATTACCTTGAGAACCGGCACACTATCGGCGCCAATCTCTTTCAATACGTGCTCTACCTGGTCAACGTTTAGCTCGCGATCAGGGTCGGCTGCATCAATCACATGCACAAGCAAGGTGGCTTCCGCTGCCTCCTGAAGCGTCGCCTGGAACGCCTCAACAAGCTTATGGGGCAAATGCCGGATAAACCCTACTGTATCCGCCATCACCACCGGGCCCACGTCTTCGATCTCAAGGCGCCTCAGCGTCGGGTCCAGCGTTGCAAACAATTGGTCAGCGGCATACACATCGGCATTGGTTAACGTATTAAACAGCGTCGATTTGCCTGCGTTGGTATAACCGACCAGCGACACACTGTGGATTTCCGCACGTGCACGGGCGCGGCGGTTCTGTTCACGCTGGCTACGTACTTTATCCAATCGCTTGTTGATTGACTTAATACGTCCTCTTAATAGACGGCGGTCGGTTTCCAGCTGCGTTTCGCCGGGCCCACGCAAGCCAATCCCGCCTTTTTGGCGCTCAAGGTGCGTCCACCCACGCACAAGGCGAGTAGACATATACTCTAGCTGAGCAAGCTCGACCTGCAGCTTACCCTCATGGGTTCGTGCCCGTTGCGCAAAAATATCGAGAATCAGACCAGTACGGTCAAGGACTCGGCACTTGAGTTCTTTCTCAAGGTTGCGCTGCTGGGAAGGACTTAAACTATGATTGAAGATCACCAGCTCCGCCTCATGAGCCGCGAGCATGGCTCGCAACTCTTCCAGCTTTCCCGAACCCACAAAGGTTCGTGAATCAGGGCGCTGACGACTAGCGGTGAGCAGCGTCGCGGGCTCTGCACCTGCAGAGCGCACGAGCTCTAAGAACTCACCCGGGTCTTCACGTGCTTGTTCGTCATGAAAATCAACGTGGACAAGAACTGCCGTTTCACCGGCTTCTGGGCGTTCAAAAAACAATCAATACCTCGAGGACTCTATTGCTCATCCAGCGGTGTTAAATATCCGCATCAGGCGCGGCCGGGTCTTGTGCCGGCAAACGCACATTGCGCGAAGGCACCACCGTGGAAATAGCATGTTTATAAACCATCTGACTAACGGTGTTACGCAGCAGAATAACAAACTGGTCAAACGATTCGATCTGGCCTTGAAGCTTAATGCCATTTACCAAAAAGATGGAGACCGGAATGCGCTCTTTGCGCAAAATATTCAAGTAAGGATCTTGAAGGGACTGCCCTTTGGACATGTTGCTCTCCCTAAACTGTCGTTGGGGTTGGTTGTTAAATGGCGTGCCCTACTGGTGCTACGCCGCAATCTATTTGCCCGAAAGGCCCGTGTGGTTGAAAGCGCCCTTCGGCTACTCAAAAACACACGCTCACGAAACCACTATCTTACGCTAAGCACCGCTTTCACGCACGAATTTCAGCGTCTTATCCACCACGTCCAACTGCTGCGAATCAATCCAGGTAAGATTAGACCAGCTTCTTAACCAGGTTAGCTGACGCTTGGCGAGCTGGCGAGTAGCAATTACGCCGCGCTCCTTTAAGACAGCATAGTCGTACTCACCGTTCAGATACTCCCACACCTGACGATACCCTACGCTTTTCATGGCGGGCAGTTCCAGATGCAGGTCACTACGCTTTTTGAGGGCGGCCACCTCATCTATCAAGCCCTCCTCAAGCATAGCGGCAAAACGTTTTTCAATACGTGCGTGTAAAACACGTCTGTCGTCTGGCGCCAACGCAATGGATAGCACGCGCCAAGGGAAAGGCGCTGGCTGCTGCTCACCCCATAGCTCACTCATTGAGCGCCCACTGGCGTAATAAACTTCGAGTGCGCGCATTAAGCGTTGAGGATCATTAGGATGGATGCGCTGCGCCGACACAGGATCCACATCCATCAGTTTTTTATGCAGCGACTCCAGGCCTTCACTTTCACGCTGTTTGGCTAGCTGCTCGCGAATAGCGGGGTCCGCCGCAGGCATATTTGCGACCCCTTCAACCAGGCGCTTGTAGTAAAGCATGGTGCCGCCCACGAGCAGTGGCACCTTGCCCGCTGCGCTGATTTGCCGCATCTCACTAAGCGCATCTTCTCGAAAATCAGCGGCTGAATAGGGCTCTGCAGGATCACGCAGATCTATTAACCGATGGGGTGCACGGGCAAGCTCAGCAGCACTGGGCTTAGCACTACCAATATTCATACCGCGGTAGACCATTGCGGAATCAACGCTGATTAGCTCATGCCCTAGCCGCTCGTGCAGCGCGATTGCCGTATCGGTTTTTCCGGCCGCCGTGGGACCCATTAAAAAAATCGCCCAAGGGCGTGTATCAGCCATACCGTGGCAAACTCCGCCAAAAAATAACAGGGATTAATTCAGCCAGCCGCCACTTGGCAACATCTGGCAGCACCGCTACTGTCCGCGCAAGAACAACCGATCAAGCGCTTTTAGGTTCATTTGTGTCCAGGTAGGCCGACCATGGTTGCACTGATCGCTACGCTCGGTGCGTTCCATATCGCGCAGCAATCCATTCATCTCTTCAATGGTTAGCCGCCGATTCGCGCGCACGCTACCGTGGCATGCCATGGTGGAAAGCAGCTCATGAATACGTGTTTCTACCTGGTGAGTGCGCCCAAAACGGGCAAGCTCTTCAAGCATTTCACGCACCAGCGCTTCCGGGTCAGCCTGGGCCAAAAGCGCGGGTAACTGGCGCACCAGCAGCGTTTCCGGCCCTGCAACATCCAGCTCAATCCCCAATTGAGAAATGGCTTTCTGCTCGCTTTCTGCCGTTGCCACTTCCGTGCGGCTGGCGGCAAGCGATACGGGTACCAACAGCGGCTGTGTATCAATGCCACTGGCGGCTGCCAGCTGATTTTTCATCCGCTCGTAGACAATGCGTTCATGGGCGGCGTGCATATCCACCAGCACGAGCCCCTGGGTATTTTGCGCAAGAATATAAATCCCATGCAGTTGCCCCAAGGCAAAGCCTAGCGGCGGCGCACTGGTCGGGTCACTTTCAGGCATTACCGCAGGTGCTTCGCGCACCTCGCTGACAGACTGGTGACTACCAGCCCATGCACCCGGCGGCTGCGGCGTAAGCAGCGTATCCTCATGATTAGGGTGCAAGGCCTGATAGCCCTGCATAAAGCGGCGTACTTTTTCAGCCCCCGGGTGACGGTCAGGCGCTTGGGAAAGCGCCATGCCCTGCTGCTGCCACCGGGTAGAATCAGTCTGCTCAGGTTCAGCAGTGGCACCATTCACGCCTTCTGCTGAATGCTCCGAGACATCACTGGTATCGCCATCACTTTCTTGCGCTGGCTTAGACGTCGCTAGGCAGTGGTGCAGACTTGAGTAGAGAAAATCATGCACCATACGCCCATCACGAAAGCGCACTTCATGCTTGGTGGGATGAACATTCACGTCGACCACATCAGGGTCCAGTGTCAGGTAGAGTACAAACACAGGATGGCGGCCGTTATAGAGCACGTCCCGATAGGCCTGGCGCACGGCATGGGCCACCAGGCGGTCACGCACCACACGCCCGTTAACGAAAAAATACTGCTGATCGGCCTGAGAGCGTGAATGTGTGGGCAAGCCCACCCAACCGCTTAGGCGCAGACCACCAGCTTCGCGCTCAATATAGCGTGCATGCTCAATAAAATTCTTACCCAGCAGCGAGGCGATACGCCGCTCCTGAGCCGCCGCCGCATGCCCAGCAGGTAGCTGGTGAACTACCTTCTGGTTATGACGGAGCACCCAGGTGATGTCGTAACGCGACAGTGCCTGACGCCGAAAGGCCTCTTCCACATGGGCAAACTCGGTCTTTTCAGTACGTAAGAACTTACGCCGCGCAGGCGTATTGAAGAACAAATCACGCACCGCAACGCTGGTGCCTCGTGGGTGTGGTGCAGGCGTTACTCGCGCCTCCATCTCTCGCCCTTCGGCCACCACTCGCCAGCCGGTTCGCGGGTCTTCTTCCGCATTGGAAACAAGCTCCAACCGAGAGACAGAGCTTATTGAGGCCAGCGCCTCGCCACGAAACCCCAGAGAACTGACGCCCTCCAGGTCCTCAAGGCTTCCGATTTTACTGGTGGCATGACGTGCAAGCGCCAGCGGCAAGTCCTGCTCACTAATACCGATGCCGTCATCGCGTACTTTAATTAATCGCGCACCGCCCTGCTCGATCTCAACCTCAATGCGCTGACTTCCCGCATCAATGGCATTTTCAACCAACTCCTTGGTTACCGACGATGGACGTTCGACAACCTCCCCCGCGGCGATTTGGTTGGCCAAGCGGGGATCGAGTACATGAATACGTGACGGCAAAGAACTCGACTCGGACACCAGACACCTCAAGAGTTGGGAATACGTAATACTTGGCCCACACGAATAACGTCGCCATTCAAATCATTAGCTTGGCGCAGCTGGCCCACTGGCACACCGTGGCGCAGCGCAATCGAAGAGAGCGTATCGCCTGACTGAATGCGGTACTCATTCCCCGTAGGCTGGCGATGATTATCGCGCTGCCAAGCAAGCAGGCTCGCCGGTGGCGGGTTACGTTCAAAATGCGCGTTTAACCCGGAAAAAATAGCATCCGCAAGCCCCTGCTGGTGAACGGGATCACGCAGTCGACGCTCTTCACTGGGGTTGGAAATAAAGCCAACCTCAATCAATAGCGAAGGAATATCAGGCGATTTAAGTACCATAAAACCGGCCTGCTCGACGCGAGATTTATGCAGCCGATTAATCCGCCCCAACTGCTCAAGCACCTGCCCGCCAATAGACAGAGAATCGTTCAGCGTGGCGGTCATGGTTAAATCAAGCAAAACGCCGCGGAGTACTTGATCCTTATCACGCAGCGAAAGGTTGCCATCCACCCCGCCAATCAGATCAGCGCGGTTTTCGCTGTCGGCAAGCCACTGGGCTGTTTCTGACGTAGCGCCACGCTGCGAAAGCGCGTATACCGAGCTGCCCTCGGGGCGCGGACTGTTAAATGCATCGGCGTGAACCGACACAAAGAAATCGGCCTTTTGCTCACGGGCAAGCTGGGTACGTTGCCGCAGGCCAATGTAATAATCGCCATCACGAATAAGCACCGCTTTATAGCCCGGCTTGGCGTTGATTTGCGCAGCCAGTCGGCGGCTTATATCCAGCACAACGTCTTTTTCTCGCGTACCGCCAGGGCCAATAGCGCCTGGGTCTTCACCGCCGTGGCCAGCATCAACGGCAATAATAACATCGCGTTGGGGGTGCGGCTGGGCGGGCTGAACTTCGGCCGACTCAGGGCTTTGCGTTCCAGGCGACGCCTGACTATCCGGCAATTGAGCCTGAACATCGTTTCGCTGCGCCAGCATTTCCTGATCACGAATCATCGCTTCTATCGGATCAATCGGGTTTTCAACGGCACTCTCGCCAGGATACTCAAGGTCTACCACCAAGCGGTGACCATATTGGTCATTAGGCGGCAACACAAAGTGGCGCGGTTCCACTAAGCGATTGAGTTCCAGCACCACGCGCAAACCACCCCCATCCCGCGGCCCGGTCCGCACAACCTCAATCGCGCTGCCATCTAGCGGCAATGTGGAGGCATCCGTTTTTAGCTGGCTCTCCTCCAAATCAATCACCAAGCGCTCGGGGTCCGACAGGGAAAAAACATTCGCCTGAGTGACGCCGGAAAGATCAAATACCAGCCGCGCGTGGTCGGGGGCGGCCCATAACCGCATGCTTTCAACATCAGCGGCCTGTACAGAAGAAACGCTCGCCATTAGCGCCATCAGCCCAGGCATGAGATACCGGGCCAGGCCGGTGAATTCGTTGCTAGTTACCATGAAGTGGCACCGTCTTCTGACTGCTTAAACGATTGTCTTGACTGCAGCCCATTAAGGACGCACTCACCGTACTCACTGAGTGCGTTCAACGTCGCCTCGCGCCCTGCACCCGCTACCGTAAGTGATAAGAAAATATCGGGAGCTGGCAGCCATCCCTCGCCGCGACTTGGCCACTCAACAATACATAGAGCGTCGTCCGCCAGCACATCACGACCGCCGATAAACTCAAGCTCCTCAGGGTCAGATAAACGATAGAGATCTAAATGATAAATGCGCTGTGTGCCCAGCTCATAAGGCTCCACGAGGGTATAGGTAGGGCTTTTGACTGCCCCCAGATGCCCATAAGTCCTTAAAACTCCACGTGTTAATGTCGTTTTACCGGCGCCCAGGTCACCTTCCAGGTAAACACGCCCACGCCCCTGCAATGCACTTCCCAGCGCTTCACCAAAAGCGACCTGCGCTTCTTCATTTTCCAATTGCACCTGCATGTGGGCTGCCTTCACGGGTTGATCAATACTCGTGCATAGGATGCCAGATCACTTGCCAGCAAGCCACGTTCTCCTTGTGCCTGTGCGGCGCGGTCGGCGGCTAGCGCATGCACCATAACGCCTAGCCAGGCACTACTCTCTATCTCTGTTCGCTGGGCGACCAAGGCGCCGAGCATACCGCTGAGCACGTCACCCATTCCACCACTGGCCATACCGGGGTTTCCGTAAGGACATACAACCAAGCCACCGGGCCCGGCAATCAAGCCCCCCGAGCCTTTTAGAACCACAACGCCTCCTCGTCTACGCTGTAGCTCACGCGCAGCGGCAGGCCGGTCAGCCTGCACATCGGTGACGCTACACTCAAGCAGCCGGGCAGCTTCGCCAGGGTGCGGCGTTAATATCCAGTTATCACGGCGCTCGCTCGGCCAGTGGCTGGCGAGTAAATTAAGCCCATCGGCATCGACGACCAGCGGAGAGCCCGATGCCAGCGCGTGCTGCAACACAGCCTGCCCCCAAGCGGCTTGCCCCATCCCCGGCCCCACCACCAGAGCATCGGCTTTTTGCGGAAGTTCGTTTAAATCAGCGCCGCCGCGTACACCGTGCGCCATTACTTCCGGGCAACGCATCAAACTGGCGATGGTATGCTCTGGCGCGGTTGCCAGGCTTACTTTGCCAGCGCCTAAGCGTACCGCCGCGTGGGAAGCCAACAGCGCTGCACCACCAAACCCCGGAGCACCGCCCAAGACCAGCACATGCCCCATATCGCCTTTATGGCTGGTACGGGAGCGCGGCGCAAAGGCGTCTGTTAACCAGCCTTCGTCCAGCCGCCACGCACAAGGAGGAATATCAAAAAAGGCCTGCGCTTTAACGCCCAGGGGGCGAAAATCAATCTCCCCCGTATAGGCAGGCGCTTCGCCGGTATGTAGCCCTATTTTATCGCCAATAAACGTGACGGTAGTATTAGCGTGAACAGCATCGCCAAGGACCGCGCCCGTATCGGCGGCTAACCCAGAGGGTATATCGATCGCCAACACGGGACATTTAGCGGCGTTGATCGCCTTAATCGCCTGTTGCGTTGCCCCTGTCACCTTGCCGGTAAGGCCGATACCGACCAGAGCATCAACAATCACCTCGCCCGAGAACACACAATCGGCGTGCCACGCTTCGCAGGAAACACCGGCAGAGGTTGCAAGCTCGGCAGCCCTGGCGACATCACCTTTCAGAGCACCCAACGGCTTTAGCGTAATACGCTGCACTTTAAGCCCTGACTGAATGGCAAGCGCTGCCAGCACATGACCATCGCCAGCGTTATTTCCCCCACCACACAACACCGTTACGCTACGCGCATGGGGCCAGCGCGCGCGAAAGCTATGCCAGGCACTGGACGCTGCCCGCTGCATTAGGGCAAACCCTTCGATACCACCGGCAATGGTACGGCGGTCCAGTTCACGTACCTGCTCCGCTTTGAATAGCGGGCGCAGCGAGGAAGTACTTAAGGTGGACACGATATCTCCTTTCGCATGTTGTGATGGCGACCAATTGCGTTAGCATAGCGCGACTAATGCTCGACCGTAGACTGATAATGCCCTGTTCCACTGCTTCTTCACTTTCAAGCCATACCATGACCACTGAACAACTGGCCCATCTTGCTGACCTCATCAAAACCTGGGGCCGCGAGCTGGGCTTTCAGCAGGTAGGTATTACCGATACGCAGCTCGATACGCATGAGCAGCATCTCAACGCATGGCTTGAGAAAGGTTATCACGGTGAGATGAGCTTTATGGACAAGCACGGCACCAAACGTACACGCCCGGCCGAGCTTGAACCGGGCACGCTGCGAATCATCAGCGTGCGTATGGATTATTTACCTCCCGAAGTTGAAACGACTCGGCTGCTGGGTCAGCCGCAAAAAGCCTATGTATCACGCTATGCATTGGGCCGTGACTACCACAAGCTAATACGTAAGCGCCTAGCTCAGCTGGGTAAAAAAATCGAACAGGAAGTAGGCCCTTTTGGCTACCGTGCCTTTGTCGATTCTGCCCCGGTAATGGAGCGCGCCCTGGCGCAAAAGGCAGGCCTTGGCTGGTTCGGTAAAAACGCCATGCTGCTCAACCCAAAAGCAGGCTCACTGTTCTTTTTGGGTGAGCTTTATACCGACCTGCCCCTCCCCGTTGACCCGCCCTACGAGCGTGAGCATTGCGGCAGCTGCAATGCTTGTCAGACCGCCTGCCCAACAGGGGCGATTGTTGACGACAAAGTGGTGGATTCGCGCAAGTGCATCTCCTATTTAACGATTGAGCTACACGGAGCGATCCCGGTTGAGTTTCGCCGCGCCATGGGCAACCGCGTATATGGCTGCGACGACTGCCAACTGGTATGCCCGTTCACACGCTTCACCCGCGTGAGTAATGAGCAAGATTTTGCCCCCCGCCACGACCTGGACCGCGCCTCCCTGCTCAGCCTGTTTGGCTGGAGCGAAGAGGCATTTTTGGACAAAACCGCCGGCAGCCCCATTCGACGTATCGGCTACGAACGCTGGCTACGCAATATTGCCATTGGCCTGGGCAACGCACCGTGGAGCGAAGCCGTTGAAGCCGCGCTGTGGGCACGGCGCGCTTACCCCAGCGCTCTGGTACGTGAACACGTTGCCTGGGCGCTTGATGAACAGCGCCTCAAGCGCGATGCACGCATTGCGACAAGCTAACGTTCAACCGAGGCTTACTCTTCTTCGTCCTGCCCGCCTGCCACGCGCAAAAAGGTATTGCGGTAGTGGTCAAGTTCAGCAATCGACTCTTTGATATCATCCATTGCCAAGTGCACGTTGCGCTTGCTAAAGCCTGCCAGTGCGCCCGGGTTCCAGCGCTTGGCAAGCTCCTTAACGCTTGAGACATCCAGGTTACGGTAGTGGAAGAAACGCCACAGCGCTGGCATCTCACGCTCCAAAAAGCGTCGGTCCTGATGGATGCTATTACCACACATGGGCGACGAGCCTGCCACCACGTACTGGCGCAAAAATTCCAGTGTCTGCTGTTCGGCACTGGCCGTATCGTTCTGGCTGGCTTTTACGCGCGCGACCAAGCCGGACTCGCCGTGGGTCTTCTGGTTCCAGTCATCCATTTGTGCCAACAGACTATCAGGCTGCTTAACAGCAATTACCGGGCCTTCCGCCACGACGTTTAAATCCGCATCGGTAACGAGCGTTGCCACTTCGATAATGCGCTCTTTATCAGGATCAAGGCCGGTCATTTCCAAGTCGATCCAGACCAGCAGATCACTGCGCGGTTCATTACTATTGCTCATGCTTTTCTCCAGGATAGCCAACGGGTCGAGTTACCCGGCGTCAGTTAACAGGTACACTATCCCCTATTGTACCGAGCATCGAGTGGTCATGAGCAAACGTAAATTAAGCCGCCAGCAGCAGTGGCGAGTCGACAAAGTCCAGGCAGAGCGTGCTAGCCGCGCTGAAAAGCGTGATGTACGCGACGCAGAAAAGTTGGCGGCAGGCGAATACGGCGCCGAACAGCCCGGCCGGGTGATGGCGCATTTCGGGCGAACGCTGGAAGTACGTAATGCCGAGGGCACACCGGTACGCTGCCATCTACGTGCTAATCTGGACGGTATGGTAACCGGCGACCGAGTAATCTGGCGGGCAGGCCAGGAGGGCTCCGGCGTTGTTGTGGCCCGCGAAGAGCGTGACACCGTGCTCAAGCGCCCTGACGCGCGTGGCCAACTCAAGCCGGTCGCCGCCAATATCGACCAGATTTTAATCGTTTTTGCCGTTGAGCCGGCGCCGCACCCTAATTTGATTGACCGTTATCTAGTCGCCGCTGAAGCCACCGCTATCGCACCGGTTCTGGTACTCAACAAAATCGACCTGCTGCCAGACGATGGCGGCGAGCTTGGCAAGTTACTGGAGCGCTACCGTGCGCTAGGCTACCCGGTGGTGCGCACCACTACAGCCAATGAAGAAGGGCTTGCCCCTTTACGCCAGCAACTTGAGGGCCGTACCTCGGTGTTTGTGGGCCAAAGCGGCGTGGGTAAATCATCGCTAATTGACCTGCTGTTGCCCGGTGAGTCATTGCGTATCGGCGCGCTTTCCGAAGATTCACGCAAGGGCACGCACACCACGACTACCGCGCGGCTCTATACCATGAACCGCGATGAAGTCACCGATGGCGAACTGATCGACTCTCCCGGCATTCGGGAATTTGGCCTGATTCATTTGACCGAACAGGACGTGACCGACGGCTTTATCGAGTTCCGCCCTTTCCTGGGCTACTGCCGTTTTCGTGATTGCCGTCATCGGGAGGAGCCAGGCTGCGCTTTACTTGAAGCGGTTGAGGAAGGCAAGATTCACCCGGAACGTTTTGCCAGCTATCGCCGGATTCTCGATAGTTTAGACGCTTGATTTTAAAGGAGCTAACCATGAGCACCGAGCACCCATCGTCAGAGTCAAATCTTCTACCGCTGATCGTTGAGCCAGAACAGTTACAGGGTCACCTGGATCAACCAGCGCTTTTGATCATTGATGTGCCGGTGAATCCGGATAATTACCGACAGGGGCATGTGCCGGGCGCGGTATATCTGGATTTTCGCTACCTGATGCGCGGCGAAGGCCCGGTGCCCAATGACGTTCCCGATGTAGGCTTCTTATCGCAACTATTCAGCGCATTGGGGCTTACTCGCGACACTCACGTTGTGGCCTATGATGACGAAGGCGGCGGCTGGGCAGCGCGCCTTTTATGGACGCTGGAGCTGATTGGCCACACCCGCTACTCCTATTTAAATGGCGGCATTCATGCCTGGCGTGATGCCGGTATGCCCGAAAGCACGGAGCAAACCCGCCCCTCGCCTAGCGAATACCATGCACAAATTTTAAACCCGCAGGCGCTCATCACCTGTGATGAGATTAAAGCCAAGCTGGGTGACAAGCAGTTCGCGGTTTGGGATGCACGCTCCAAGGGCGAATATGACGGCGAGAAAGGCAATAATAAGCATCTTGGCCACATTCCAGGTGCGGTCAATATGGATTGGCTAAACGCCATGGACCGGACCCGCGCCCTGCGTATTCGCGACTACGCCGAGCTTATAACCGAGCTTGGGGCCATGGGCCTGACGCCCGATATGGAAGTAGCCACCCACTGCCAGAGCCACCACCGCAGCAGCTTTACCTGGCTGGTGGGTAAAGCGCTAGGGTTTAATATACGCGGCTATGCGGGCTCCTGGGGCGAATGGGGCAACCGCGACGATACGCCGATCGAAAAGTAACGTAACCGGCTTGGCTGGCACGACGTTTAACCACTGCTAAAAGTAATTAATGTGACGCTACCTCAAAAAGCTTTCTCGTTACTCCAATACCCGCTTCCCCATCATGCCATCTCGCGCCTGACCGGCACGTTTGCGCAGAGTGAGGTGCCTTGGCTGAAAAACATGCTGATCAAGGCCTTTATCAAGCGGTTTAACGTCGACATGAGCCAGGCACTTGAGCCGGACCCAACGGCGTACGCTAATTTTAACGCGTTCTTTACCCGCGCTTTAAAAGCGGATGCTCGCCCGCTGGGGCAAGGCATTTTAAGCCCGGCCGATGGCTCGCTTTCGCGCCATGGCCGCCTGCAGGCGGGTCAGCTGGTTCAAGCCAAGGGCCATACCTATTCGGCACAGTCGTTACTGGGCGGGGATGCCGCGCTTGCAGAAGAGTTTATGGGCGGCAGTTTCGCGACCGTTTATCTCTCGCCACGCGACTATCACCGTGTACATATGCCCATGACCGGAACGCTGCGAGAAATGATTTATGTGCCTGGGCGAATTTTCTCAGTGAATAAAGCCACCGCGAGCTACGTGCCGAACCTGTTTGCACGCAACGAACGTCTGGTATGCATTTTTGATTCAGAGCACGGCCCATTTGCCATGGTGTTGGTCGGCGCGATGGTGGTTGCCGCCATTGAAACCGTGTGGTCTGGGCAAGTTACACCGCTGGCGGGCGTGCCTCAACGCACACGTTTTGACAACACCATCACCCTTGAGCGCGGCGAGGAAATGGGGCTATTCAAACTCGGCTCTACCGTTGTGATGTGTTTTGCCAAGCCGGTTACGTTTAGCAATCCAGCAACGCGTGAGGATTATCGGCCAGAAGCCATGGTGCAAATGGGCCAAACCCTCGGTGATTTTCCGCCAGCCCCGCCTATCGCTTAGCGTTAGCAATTAGGCGTCGAAAAGGTGAGCACGTCTTCAAGGCGTGCTTTACCCAATGCCAATTGAATTAAACGGTCAATTCCCAGCGCTACGCCCGCACATTCGGGCATGCCATGCTCAAGCGCTGCCAGTAAACGCTCATCAACATCGACCTCGGGTAGCCCCAGGCGTCGCCGTTCAGCGTTATCGTCACTAAAGCGAGTGCGCTGCTCCGTGGCATCGGTTAGCTCGTGATACCCATTGGCCAGCTCAATACCGCTCAGGTAAAGCTCAAAACGTGATGCGACCCACTCTCCATCCACATCCTGGTGTCGGCGGGCAAGCGCTGCCTGGCTGGCGGGATAGTCCGTTACCACGCTTAATTCGTTCTGGCCCAACGTGGGCTCAATCACCATGCTCATCAAAAGGTCGAGGCAGATATCGCGGCCTTCGTTCACCAACGCCCCGGTAGGCATCCGGCCTCGCTCAGCGGCCAGCGCGCGTAGCTTATCAAGTGACGTTGTGAAGGGGTCGACAGCCAAGCAAGTATGAAACAGCTCGCGATAACGATAGTGCACTACCGGCCCGGCAAAAGCAGGTAACAGCGTGGCCACCAGCGTGGCGGTCTCGTCGATCAGTTCGCCAAGCGACAACCCTGGCCGGTACCATTCAAGCATCGTGAATTCGATGTTGTGGCGCGACCCCACTTCGCCATCACGAAAACTTCGCGCCAGCTGAAAAATGGGCCCACTGCCTGCGGCCACTAAACGCTTCATATGAAATTCAGGTGAGGTTTGCAGCCATAACCGTCGCTGACCTTTATCAGTGCGCGCTTGAGTCGCAAGTGACACCAGGTGCACATCGGTACTTCCGCCCTGCCCAAGCACAGGCGTTTCAACTTCCAGCACGTCACGTTGGGAAAAAAATGCTCGTACTTTTGAAAGCAGACGTGCTCGCTCGCGCAGCGTTTCAATTTGCGCATTTGGTCGCCACTCAATGGCCATCACTGCTCCTTGAATAAAATAAAGCCACGCAAATGCGTGGCCCTAAGGTAGTACAAATGCCGCCAAGTGCGTAATAAAGCCTACCGCTTTATCCACTTGGCTAAGCACTTAGCACTTAGCTTAAAAACGTACTTATCAAGCGCGAGAAACGTACTCGCCGGAGCGCGTATCGATTTTTAACACTTCGCCCTGGTTGATAAACAGAGGTACACGAACAACAGCACCCGAAGAGAGCGTTGCGGGTTTAGAGCCGCCCTGCGCCGTATCGCCCTTCAGGCCAGGGTCAGTCTCGACCACTTCAAGCTCAATGAAGTTGGGCGGCGTCACCGAAATTGCCTTGTCGTTCCACAGTGTCAGCGTATATGGCACCTGCTCTTTGAGCCATTTGACAGTATCGCCCAGCGCTTTTTTCTCTACGGCGTACTGCTCAAAAGAGCCGTCCGTTTTCATAAAGTGCCACATGTCACCGTCGGTGTAGAGGTACTCCATCTCCAGGTCCATGACATCTGCACCTTCCAGTGAATCACCCGATTTAAAGGTACGCTCGCCTACACGGCCGGTCATCAGGTTACGCAGCTTAACGCGGTTAAACGCCTGACCCTTGCCGGGCTTGACCAATTCGTTCTCAACGATTGAGCAAGGATCACCGTCGAGCATTACTTTTAAACCGCCTTTGAATTCATTGGTAGAATAGTTAGCCATGTTGCCTCTCTGTGATCTATTTCAGTTAGCTATTACAGTGAGCGATGCAAGATAGCCTACGTCGCCGCAGCGTGGATAGCATCGTCAAATAAGTGCGCGCATGATAACCCGAAGGAGGGCTTTTTGCAGGAGAACATTATGATCGTTGCCTCGGATAATCACGAGCGATTCAACGAAGCCTCAAGCCCCTCGTGGCAACAGCAGCTTTCCAGCGCCATTCGTGACCCGCATGAGCTTTGCAAGCGGCTTGGACTAAAGAGTGAATGGCTCTCTGGCGCACATACCGGGCATAGGCTGTTTGAAACCTGCGTGCCCGAGGCCTATTTGTCACGCATCGCTTACGGCGATACGTCCGACCCGCTGCTGTGCCAAGTGCTGCCCGTCAGCGACGAAGCGCTCACACCGAGTGGTTACGTGCTTGACCCTCTTGAAGAGGCTGATCATCGCCCTGCCAAAGGGTTGATTCACAAATACGCCGGTCGGGTGCTATTAATCGCAAGCCCAAACTGCGCAATTAACTGCCGCTACTGTTTTCGTCGCCACTTTCCCTACAGCGATAATTCACCATCCCGCGCCCAGTGGCAAGATGCGCTTGATTACCTGCGCAGCAGCCCCACCATTCATGAAGCCATTCTTTCCGGCGGCGACCCGCTGGCCGCCAACGACCGTCAGCTAGCCTGGCTAGTCGGCGAGCTGGAAAAAATCCCTCATCTTAAGCGGCTGCGCATTCACACACGCTTACCCGTGGTGATTCCTGATCGTATCGATGACGCGCTACTTGCCTGGCTGGGCAATACCCGGCTGCAAAAAGCCGTGGTACTGCATATCAATCATGCCAACGAGATAGATCAAGCCGTCGTTGAGGCCTGCACCCGATTAAAAGAAGCCGGTGCCACGTTGCTTAATCAAAGCGTACTGCTGCGCGGCGTTAACGACGAAGTGAGCACACTCACCGCCCTTTCAGAGCGGCTTTTTGAGGCAGGCATCCTGCCCTACTACCTGCATGTATTAGACCCAGTGCAGGGCGCCGCTCATTTTGATGTACCGGATGATGAAGCATGTGCGCTCATCACCCAACTACGTGAGCATCTACCCGGTTTTCTGATGCCCCGACTAGTGCGCGAAGTGCCTGGGGAGGCGAGTAAAACGCCGCTGTGAGGGGTATCAATAGCCAAGCGAGCAGCCCGATACGGGGCTTGGCATATAAACGTTACACCATTCAGGAAATGCTTGCCGCCTCGGCGCTTTGGACAGCCCAAGAGGTTGTGCATGCCAAAACCGCTAAAGCGGCATTTTCAGTCATAAACCGGGGCGCATGTACATCCCACCCACCACCCAAGGCGAAGGAACACTTGCCCACCCGGACAGTGCCGGTGGCGTGCAGTGGGACCGCCCCTTTATCTACCCCTACCATGTTCGAAGAAGCCGTATCCGCTACCGCATGGTGCGTGCCTGCCTTCTATTGAGGCGAGTTCGTATCACGCTTTGTCAATGCCGATTCCATGCGGTCCAATTGAGCACGCAGTTCTCGAACATCGCTACGTAATCCCTGTATTTCTGCCTCTTCTCCTTCGCCACTGTCCAGCGCCATCTGGGCGCTCTCTTTTTGCATGACGTCCAGCACAATGCCGATCATCATATTGAGAAAGATAAAGGCGTTGAGGAATATGAACGTTAAGAAGTAGATCCAGGCATAGGGAAAGTGCTCCATCGTCGGGTACAGCACGGCAGTGGCCCAGCTTTCGAATGTTGCAACTTGGAAAAGCGTGAGCATGGCCAGCGCGATATTACCCCATAGCTGCTCATCGACGGTGTGGAACAAAAAGCTGCCGATTGCGGCATAAATGTAGAAAATAATAAACATCAAAAGCGCCACGTATCCCATACGTGGTATGGATTTGATCAGCGCCGACAGCAGCATTTGAAGCTCAGGTATCATTGATACCAGACGCAGCACGCGGAAGATGCGTAGCAAGCGCGCCAGCAGCACCATTTCTGACTCATCCATGGGGATTAGACTGGCGGTAACAATCAAGAAATCAAAG
The DNA here is from genome assembly GCF_052379685.1 of Halomonas sp. 111. Lineage (NCBI taxonomy): Bacteria > Pseudomonadati > Pseudomonadota > Gammaproteobacteria > Oceanospirillales > Halomonadaceae > Halomonas > Halomonas sp. 111. The sequence continues at coordinate 58,181 of NZ_JBQSYV010000003.1, read as the reverse complement.
ATGTTCCAGCCTTTTTTGAAGAAATCCCGCAGCCTGGGCTCTGCCGCCATACGAATAAGGATCTCGACCAGAAAAAACACCGTCACCGCCATATCCAGCACGCCGAGCCACTGCTCAAACCGGCTCACCTCATCGTAGGTGCGTGCGCCAATTACCAGCGCCGATATCACAATGATGGCAATCACAAACGTCTCAAAAAACTTATTACTGCGCAGCTTTTCAAAGCGTGCCTGCCAGGTACTAAAGGAAGTGCTCATTGCTGTAAAGTTCTCGCAAGCATAGAAAATTCAAAAAATAGTTTAAAAAATGAGAAGCATTATTCATCCTCCCCATGCGGCAACGCAAATGCTACCTGCAATAACCGCCATCCGTTTGGGGCGTGCATCAACGGCAAGCACCCAATCACTTTCTCTTGTTCATTGAATAAGCGGACCGATTATACGAAAGCCGCACATCTTCAAAACAAGTGATATTCTACAGTTTCGCTTAATTTACCCTTGGCCCTAGGTGCATTCTCCTCACTTTGCGGCTTTTTTTGAGATTTTATTGCGCTGGATGAGCCCATGATACTGCTTTGGATAGCCTTATTACCGTTGCTTGGGGTACTGGTGCCACTGATCACCGCTCAACGCGACCGCTCTGTGTGTTCGCTTGCGACGAGCGTGGTACCGGCTGCCGCCCTGCTACTCACCTTACTTCAGGCCCCTGCCTTGCTGGATGGTGAAACGTTGCGCTTCCATGCTGAATGGATGCCTGAGCTTGGCTTGGAACTTGCCTTTCGTCTGGATGGCCTGTCCTTGCTTTTCAACCTCCTGATTCTGGGGATTGGCCTGCTCGTATTGCTGTATGCCCACTTCTATCTGGGCAAAGATGAACCTGTAGGGCGTTTCTACGCTTTTCTGATGCTGTTCATGGCCTCTATGGTCGGTATCTCAATGTCTGACAACCTGATTCTTTTATGGTTGTTCTGGGAGCTTACAAGTCTCTCCTCGTTTCTATTGATCGGTTTTTGGTCTTATCGTAACGATGCGCGCAAAGGCGCACGTATGGCGCTAACCGTGACAGGTGCAGGTGGTCTTGCCCTATTAGCGGGGCTATTACTGCTCGGCGATATGGCCGGCAGCTTCAATATGAGTGATGTGCTGGTCAGTGGTGCCACCATTGTGGCGGACCCACGCTACCCCATCATGTTGGCACTCATCCTATTAGGCGCTTTCACCAAATCAGCGCAGTTCCCGTTCCATTTCTGGTTGCCGCATGCAATGGCGGCGCCTACCCCGGTTTCCGCTTATCTGCATTCGGCCACCATGGTTAAGGCGGGTATCTTTTTAATGGCCCGGCTGCATCCAGCGATTGCCGGTAGCGAGCTTTGGAGCGTGGTAGTACCGCTTATCGGTTCAATCACGCTGCTATATGGCGCCTGGTTTGCTCTGTTCAAGACGGACCTAAAAGGTATTTTGGCGTTTTCTACCATCAGTCACCTGGGCCTGATTACAGTGCTATTGGGCATCGGCACGCCTATGGCCGTTTTGGCGGCGCTGTTTCATATCGTTAACCACGCCACTTTCAAAGCAGCGCTTTTCATGACCGCAGGCATCATCGACCATGAAACCGGCACACGTGAGCTTAAGCAGCTGGGTGCGCTGCGCAAAACCATGCCCATTACTGCCCTGCTGACGACACTGGCCGCTGCGGCGATGGCAGGTGTGCCCTTCTTTAATGGGTTTCTCTCCAAGGAGATGTTCTTTACTGAAACATTAGCCACGCCCGTACTGGGCGGGTTAAGTTGGTTAATCCCTGCGCTGGCCGCCATAGGTGGTATTCTTTCCGTTGCCTACTCGGTACGCTTGGTGTATGCGGTGTTCTATGCGCCTGCGAAGGAAGCGTCACCCAAGGCGCCTCATGAGCCACCACACCTGATGCGTTTTCCGGTCGAACTGCTGGTAGTGCTCTGCATGCTGGTAGGTTTATTCCCCACGCTGATGGTTAATAACCTGCTTGAGCTGGCGACGCAAGCGGTGCTCGGTGAACCGCTGGACTTCCACTTGGCTATTTGGCACGGCGTGAACCTGCCACTCATCATGAGTATGGTGGCATTTGTTGTGGGTGTTGTCCTTTACTGGCGCCATGCTGATCTACGTCGTTTCGCCCAATCGTTTGCCAGCGTCGATGCAAGCCGTGTGTTTGAGCGCGCAATGATCAGCCTTGAGCAACGTGCAGAAGCCCTCGTGGCCGCCTGGGACGGTCATTCGCTGCAGCGCTTTGTGGGCTGGCTTTTGCTGTCCACGCTGATCATGGGCGTTATCGGCTTATCACAAATTACCGAGCTTACCGGCCCCAAAGGCAATCAACCCATTGATGGCGTGCTGCTGCTAGGCGCTGGCATGTTGATTTTTGGCGGTATTGCCACGGCCGCCACTCACCGCTACCGGCTAATTTCACTACTCATGCTGTCGGTGGTGGGACTTTTTGTAGCCCTTACGTTTGCACGCTTCTCTGCACCGGATCTAGCGCTGACGCAGCTTTCGGTGGAAGTGGTAACGATGATTTTGCTGATGCTGGCGCTTTTTTTCCTGCCTCAAAAGACGCCCCCCGAATCCAGCCCCAAGCGCAATCTGCGCGACATGCTGTTAGCGGGTTCATTGGGACTTGTCATCGCCAGCATTAACTATGCGGTGATGACGCGAGATACGCTGTCGATCTCTAACTTCTTTATGACCAATAGCGTTCCTGGCGGCGGCGGCCATAATGTGGTCAACGTCATTCTGGTCGATTTCCGTGGCTTCGATACCTTGGGCGAGATTACGGTGCTGGCCTTGGCGGGCTTGGCGATTTTCAAATTGCTCAACCGCTTACGCCTGTTTATCCCGCATAGCGACGGAGAAGGCCGCGTTTGGTCCCCTGATCGTTATCCGGCCATTCTGACCTCTATTTCACTAGCTCTATTGCCGTTGGCGCTGCTGGTATCGGCGTTTATTTTCTTGCGCGGCCACAATGAGCCCGGCGGCGGCTTTATCGCTGGCTTGATCACCGCGGTTGCGCTGATTCTTCTGTATATGGCACGTGGTGTGGAGTGGACGCAACAGCGTTTGGACTTCCCCTTCCAACCCGTTGCCATTGCGGGGGTTGCGGTGGCAACGCTAACCGGCTTGGGTAGCTGGTTGTTCGGCTACCCCTTCCTGACCTCTGCCTTCAGCTACTTTAGCCTGCCGGTAGTCGGTAAGTTTGAGCTAGCCACTGCTCTGCTGTTTGATCTCGGCGTTTATCTCGCCGTCGTCGGCGCCACGCTGATGATCCTGGCCAACCTGGGCAAAGTCACCACGACTCACCGGCCAGTGGTTAATGAGCCCAAAGGCGATGAGGTCACGCCGCCACCCGCCAAGGAGCAAAGCTGATGGAATTACTTTACGCAATCACCACCGGCGTACTTAGCACCTGTGGCCTCTATTTAACGCTTCGGGGGCGTACTTTTCCCGTAGTGGTAGGTCTAACGCTGCTTTCTTACGCCGTGAACCTGTTTTTATTTTCGATGGGTGGGCTAACCACTGACGGTGCGGCCATTGTTCATGGCGAAGGCGTTTATGCCGACCCGCTGCCTCAAGCGTTAGTGCTTACCGCCATCGTTATTGGCTTCGCAATGACCGCTTTCGTCGTGATTCTCGCCATGCGCGCCCGCAGTGAAGTGGGCAACGATCATGTAGACGGTAAGAAGGAAGACCGCGAATGATGCAACACCTGATTGTTTTTCCTATCGTCCTGCCGCTGATCGCCGGCATTATGCTGCTCTACCAGCGCCAGGGACTGGTTCGCTACAAACGTATCGTGAGCGTTGTGGCCACCGTTCTATTACTGGCCGTGGCGATAGGCCTGATTAGCCAAGCCATGCGTGGCGAGATTCTTTACTACGCATTGGGCAACTGGCAAGCGCCTTTCGGCATCGTACTGGTGCTCGACCGTCTATCTGCCTTGATGCTGTTGATCACAGCCCTGCTTGCAGTGGGTGCCGTTATATTTGCCTGTGCAGGGGATGATGAAAAAGGCAGCAATTTTCACGGCCTTTTTCAGTGGCAACTCCTGGGCATCAATGGCGCGTTTCTAACCGGCGACTTGTTCAATCTGTTCGTCTTTTTTGAAGTGCTGCTTCTCGCCTCTTACGCGCTGCTGCTACACGGTGGCGGCAAAGCACGCATCCAGGCGAGCGTGCATTACGTGGTACTCAACCTGGCAGGCTCTTCACTGTTCCTGATAGCGGTAGGTACGCTTTATGGCGCTACGGGAACGCTTAACATGGCGGATATGGCGCTGCGCGTAGCCGAACTGCCTGCTGAACGCCAAGGCTTGGTGACTGCCGGCGCGTTAATGTTATTGGTGGTATTTGGCTTGAAAGCCGCCATTTTGCCGCTCTATTTCTGGCTACCGCGCGCTTATTCCGCGGCGCCCGCCCCGGTGGCGGCTCTCTTTGCCATTATGACCAAGGTCGGTATCTACGCCATCCTGCGCGTTTATCTGCTGATTTTTGGCGAAAGCGCGGGCGCACTGACCGCACTGGAGCAGCCATGGGTATGGTGGCTCGGCTTGGCAACGCTCGTTGCCGCTGGGGTAGGCATTATGGCTGCCCGAGATCTGAAACTACTGGTCGCTTACCTGGTGCTGCTGTCGGTGGGCACGCTTTTGGTCGGTGTGGGCATGCGAACAGAGCAAGCGACTTCAGCGCTTCTTTACTATTTGGTTCATACCTCCTTGATTACGGGTGGTTTATTCCTGCTGGCTGAAATGATCGGATTACAGCGCGGCAAGGCAGGGACTCGGCTGGTGAAAAGCCGCCCCATGACCCAAGGCAAGGCGTTAGCGCTACTGTTTCTTGTAGGTGCTGTCGCCGTTGTGGGCGTTCCGCCACTTTCCGGCGCCTTGGGGAAAGCACTGGTGCTCAACGCCGCTGAAGGTGCTCAGCGATTATGGCTATGGCCTACTCTACTGCTGGTGAGTTTGGCAGCCTTGATCGCTCTGTCACGCGCAGGCTCCACGATCTTCTGGCGTAGCTATCGCGGTAGTTTAGGCGGCAATGCGTTGCCACGCCGCCAATGGTTTGCCGTCATCTGGCTGCTAAGCGCGGCCCCCTTAATGACCCTGTTTGCAGGGCCCATCAGCAGCTACACCCAGGCAACGGCCGAGCAGCTATCACAGCCACAAGTCTTGATCGACACGCTGCTACTTGATGCAGGAGATGCCCCATGATTACCCCGCGCTCCTGGCTGCCGACGCCAGTTTTATCGCTATTATTACTAGGCGTCTGGCTGCTGCTTGCACGCAGTTACGCCCCCGGGCAAATCGTACTGGGCGGCATACTGGCCATTATCATCCCACTGGTGACCTATCGGTTCTGGGACACGACTCTACGCATCAAAAAGCCCTGGGTGCTGCTGCGGTTTATCTTGAGGGTTTTAAAGGATATCGTCGTCGCCAATTTTGAGGTGGCTTATCTAGTGGCCAACCCTTGGCGCAGGCTAACGCCACATTTTATTGAATACCCTTTAATGCTGGAGGAGCGCTTCACCATTACGCTGCTGGCCAGCACCATTAGCCTGACGCCTGGCACGGTATCAGCCAACCTGCGCCTCGACGGTCAATCGCTATTAATCCATGCTCTGGATGTTGATGATGAAGAGGAACTGATCAGGCAGATCCGCGAGCGGTATGAGCGCCCTCTCAAGGAGATTTACGAATGCTAAGCATTGCTTTGTACATTACCCTAGCGCTTGTCGTCATGGCGCTGCTGATGAATCTCTTTAGGCTTACCGTGGGGCCAGACCTCCCGGACCGCGTACTGGCGCTGGATACCATGTACGTTAACTCCATCGCACTGATTGTTCTGCTGGGGCTATGGCTTAACAGCAAAACCTATTTCGAGTCGGCGCTGCTGATTGCCATGCTGGGCTTTATCAGCACCGTGGCCGTGTGCAAATACATTCTGCGCGGAGACATTATCGAATGAACGCACTTTCTGTCTCGTATCACCCGGAGGCGTCGCCATGTCGCTCTTTGTAGAAGCACTTATCTCCTTAATGCTTATCACCGGCGGCGTGTTCGTATTTATCGGCTCACTGGGGATGGCTCACCTGCGCGATTTTTATATGCGCCTGCATGGCCCTACCAAGGCCACTACGCTGGGTATTGGCTGCATGCTGATTGCCTCAATGGGTTATTTTTGGAGCGTCGATGGTCACATTGATATTCAGGAGCTGCTCATCACGCTATTTCTGTTTATTACCGCCCCTGTCAGCGCCCATTTGCTTGCCAAAACCGGCCTGCACTTGCGTTTGAGGCATGCCCAAAAAACGCAGGGCAAACCGATAGAGCTTCGCTCAGAGGAAGTCGGCGATAAACCCGTCCCTCATCCCGACAAAGGCCACGGTTAGCCGTCCGGCCATGGCCCTGTAGTGAGAAAAACAGTTTCTACACGGCCACGGCTTCCTAAATTTTCACAGCCCACAACCGATAAATAAAGTGCTTAACAATGACAGAGATAGTAGTGGTCGTTAGCGCTTTCCGGTAAGCTCCACAGCGTTTTTGACCATAATGAGGGAATGTATGTGGAGCCTCCTACGGCTGTCTGCCATTACGCTATCGCTATGTGTGTTAGCCGGTTGCTCAGACCCCAAAATAGATACCAGCTCCATGCCAGCGGCGGTTGTCTCAATTGAGAATGTACGTGAGGCGATGCCTGCTTATAAGCGTGATGAGTTTGATAAAGCGCTCGCTATCATGGCGATGCCAAACTTTGGCAGCATGGCCTTACTTAGCCCTAAACGAATGAATGCAGCCGAGATCGCTGAATCGGCCAACGTTCGCATGCATGGTCTAACGGGCGACCAGGTAATTAAACGCGCCGATGATATTCTACGTGAGAGGCGAGCCAGAGAACGTCAGCAAGCGCTCTCTACCCTTGCCCGGTTGACTGAAAAGCAAGCGCGGGCAGCTAAAGACCGCGAGCAACGGGAACGCTTTAGCATTGATAACGCACGCTATTATATAAGCCAAAGCCCATACGGCACGCCAGAACCGGCGCTGGATATTGAGGTGACCAATCATACGGAGCAGGCCGTCTCGCAAGTATTTTTAAGAGGTGTTGTGACCAGCGCTGACCGGTCCGCGCCCTGGATTGATGAAACGTTTTACTATGTGATTGCGGGCGGTCTTGAAGCAGGTGAAACGGCCATGTGGCGCTTGGCACCTAATCGTTTTAGCGCGTGGGGAAACACACAAATACCCAGCGATGTATCGCTCACGGTAACCGTCGAAGGCCTTGAAGATGCCCAAGGCAACCCGTTATGGGATTCGCCTGAACTTAGTAAGAGCGAGGTAGAAAGGCTTGAGCACTTGAACCACGAATATCAGGGCATCGCACTATCTACCACCCAGTAGTTGTCGGGTTTATAGAGCGCGTACTATTGAGTCGGTACGTTACGTACCGACTCAATAGCTGGCCGAAAAACACTTAATCCATTAGATCCGTTTGGCGATAACCAATCAGATACAGCACGGCATCAATGCCCAGTGTCGAGATCGCCTGACGCGCTTGAGCGCGCACTAACGGCTTGGCTCGAAACGCGATACCCAATCCCGCTTTAGCCAGCATTTTCAGGTCATTGGCGCCATCGCCCACCGCAATGGTCTGCTCCAACGTAAAGCCTTCGCGCAGCGCAATCTGCTCCAAAAGCTCTGCCTTTCGCTCAGCATCAACGATCGGCAACGTCACTTCACCAGTGACTTTACCGTTCTCGATCACCAGCTCATTAGCATGAATCTCATCAAAGCCGAGTTTTTCCTGTAAATGGCGGGCAAAATAGGTAAAGCCCCCGGATAGAATCACAGTGCGGTAACCGAAGCGCTTTAAATTAGCCATCAAACGCTCTACACCATCCATTAACGGCAGCTCTTCGGCAATCTTGATCAACACCGACTCATCCAGGCCTTTCAGCTTGCTCATGCGTTCGCGAAAGCTCTCCTGAAAATCCAGCTCGCCACGCATGGCCCGCTCGGTCACCTCGGCAACCTCATCACCCACCCCGTGGTGCCGGGCCAGCTCATCAATCACTTCAGCTTTGATCAGCGTGGAATCCATATCGAAGCACACAAGGCGGCGATGGCGCCGCCAGATTGAGTCTTCCTGAATGGCGATATCCACGCCATGTTCGCCCCCAAGTGCCAACGCCTTTTCGCGCAGCGCTTCGATATCCGCCTCGTCGCCACGTAACCAGCACTCAACGCAGGCACCGCCGGAAGGCGCGCTACCATCCAGCGATTCACGCCCAGAAAGCCGATGAATCAGCTCGACCGTTAACCCAAATTCTGCCGTTAAAATGCCAACTTCAGCCAATATGCCTGCCGGCAAATGCGGCGCCAGCAGCGTCAAAATAAGCCGAGGCTGACTTGCTTCGTTGCTCCAGCGCCGATAATCGTCGGCGTTAACCGTAATCACCTGCACATCCAACCCTAGCGCATCGCCCGCCTCGCTGAGCATCGCCTCCAACGCATTATCGTGTTCAAGCCCCACAAGGGCTTCCAGAGAGAGCATGCCAAACGTCACGCTTTGATTAATATCCAAAAGCTGGGCATTCGTGCGGGCCAACGCTTTCCCAAATCCCTCTAGCTGACCGGAGCGCGCCATACCGGTTGCACGAATTAAACAACGTTTTGTCATGAGTTACTCTCCCGCCTCTAACCGATCAACTTTTTGGAAGCCGCGTGGCAGCTTGCTGCCTCGTCGCCCTCTTTCGCCGCGATAATACGCTAAATCATCCGCTTTCAAGGTCAGCTTGCGCTTACCGGCGTGAACCAGCAGTGCGTCGCTTGCCGAGAGAACAGTAACGTCACGTACAAACTCCTCACGTCGGGCGGCTCTCGGGCCGGGAATATCGAGCATTTTGTTGCCTTTACCTTTGGTCATTTCAGGCAACTGCTCAAGCGGGAACAGCAGTAATCGGCCTTCGCTAGACACCGACGCCACCCACAGCTCTTCACCGTCAGGCACTTCGATGGGCGCCATCACGCTACAGCCTTTGGGTACGCTGAGTACCGCTTTGCCGGCTTTATTTTTACCGGTAAGCGCGTCCAAGCGGGCCATAAATCCATAACCACCGTCGCTTGCCAATACAAAGCGCCGTTCGGGTGGGGCAAGCATTAACCCGGCCATTTGTGCCCCTGCCGAGACATTAGCACGGCCGGTCACCGGTTCACCCTGGCCCCGTGCGCTGGGCAAGTTATGGGCGGCCAGGGTGTAAGCGCGTCCCGTGTCGTCCAGCAGCACCAGCGGCTGATTAGTCTTGCCCCGAGCGGCCAGATGAAAGCTATCACCGGCTTTATAGGACAGTCCTTCCGGATCAATATCGTGCCCTTTGGCAGCGCGAATCCAGCCTTTATCAGACAGCACTACGGTGACCGGATCAGCCCCCAGCAGCTCAACTTCTGAAAGTGCCTTGGCTTCACTGCGCTCTATCAACGGTGAGCGGCGCTCGTCGCCGTGCTCTTTGCCCGCCGCACGAATCTCTTTTTCGATCAGCGTGGTTAGTTTTGCTTCACTTCCCAGCAAGCCCGTAAGGTACTTACGCTCTTTTTCCAGCTCGTCCTGCTCGCCGCGAATTTTCATCTCTTCGAGCTTGGCAAGGTGACGCAGGCGCAGTTCGAGAATCGCTTCCGCTTGGCGTTCCGAGAGACTAAAAGTGGCGATTAGCGAGGCTTTCGGGTCATCTTCCTCACGAATAATCCGGATCACTTCGTCAAGATCCAGATAGGCTGTCAGCAAGCCTTCCAAAATGTGCAGGCGGTCTTCAACCTTGCCCAATCGGTGCTCCAACCGGCGGCGCACCGTGGTCCGGCGAAAGCGTAGCCACTCGCCCAGCATATCCGTTAGGGGCATGACCCGCGGGCGGCCGTCCAGGCCGATCACGTTCATATTTACCCGCACGTTCTTTTCCAGGTCCGTGGTGGCAAACAGGTGAGCCATCAGCGACTCGACATCCACGCGGCTGGAGCGCGGTTCAATCACTAGGCGCGTGGGTTCTTCATGAGTTGATTCATCACGAAGATCGGCCACCATGGGCAGTTTTTTCGCCTGCATCTGTGCGGCAATCTGCTCAAGTACCTTGGCACCGCTGACCTGGTACGGCACGGCGGTAATCACGATATTGGCGTCTTCGCGGGTATAGCGCGCACGCAGTTTTACCGAACCTCGGCCTGTCTCATAAAGCTTACGCAAGTCGGCTTGGGGCGTGATGATTTCCGCATCCGTTGGAAAATCAGGCGCAGGTACAAACGCCATCACGTCAGTTGTGGTCGCCTCAGGGTTACGCAACAGATGGCAGGTAGCCTCGACCACTTCGCTAACATTATGGGGCGGAATGTCGGTGGCCATGCCCACGGCAATTCCGGTACCGCCATTGAGCAGCACATGAGGCAACTTGGCAGGCAGCACAAGAGGCTCCTGCATGGTGCCGTCAAAGTTGGGTGCCCAGTCGACCGTGCCCTGGCCCAGTTCGCCCAGCAGCACTTCGGCAAACTTGGAGAGCTTGGCCTCGGTGTAGCGCATGGCGGCAAACGATTTGGGGTCATCCGGACTACCCCAGTTGCCTTGGCCATCCACCAGCGGGTAGCGATAGCTGAACGGCTGGGCCATCAGCACCATGGCTTCGTAACAGGCGCTGTCGCCGTGAGGGTGGAATTTACCCAGCACATCGCCCACGGTACGCGCTGATTTTTTGTACTTGGCATTGGCGTGTAGCGCCAATTCGCGCATGGCGTAAATAATCCGCCGCTGCACGGGCTTCATGCCATCGCCAATATTGGGCAGCGCACGGTCCAAGATGACGTACATCGAGTAGTCGAGGTACGCTTTTTCGGTATAGTCGCGCAAGGAGAGACGTTCGACGTCGCCTTCCGCTACCTGAATATCCATGGTCATCGGGGTTATACCTCAATGTCTGCGAGGTTGCCGTAATCTTCCAGCCATTTCTTGCGGTCGCTGGCGCGCTTCTTGGCGAGCAGCATATCCATCATTTCCATCGTGCCATCGCCCTCTTCCAGGGTGAGTTGCACTAGGCGACGGGTTTCGACCGCCATGGTGGTTTCACGCAGCTGTAAAGGACTCATTTCGCCCAGGCCCTTAAAGCGCTGTACGTTAGGTGTACCGCGTTTTTTCGCCAGTTGCTTGAGCACGGCGGCTTTTTCGCTCTCATCGAGGGCGTAGTGCACCTCTTTACCTAAATCGATGCGGTAAAGGGGCGGCATGGCGACAAATACATGGCCAGCATCGACCAGCGCCGGAAAATGGCGTACAAACAGCGCGCACAGCAGCGTGGCAATGTGCAAACCGTCGGAGTCGGCATCGGCGAGAATACATATTTTATGGTAACGCAGCTTTTCAAGGTCGGCGCTACCCGGGTCGGCACCAATCGCGACCGCAATATCATGAACTTCCTGAGAGCCGTAAATATCGTGCGTCTCGACTTCCCAGGTATTCAGAATCTTGCCGCGCAGGGGCAGGATTGCCTGAGTGTCGCGGTTACGCGCCTGCTTCGCACTGCCCCCGGCCGAGTCGCCCTCGACCAAGAACAGCTCGCTGAGTGACGGGTCCTGCCCAGAGCAGTCAGCAAGCTTGCCGGGAAGCGCCGGGCCTGATGTGACCTTTTTACGGGCGACCTTCTTGGCCTTTTTCTGGCGATGCTGAGCGGCGCTGATCACCAGCTCCGCCAACTGCTCGGCTTGATCAATATGATGATTGAGCCACAACGAGAAGGCATCCTTCACCACGCCGGAGACAAAGCCTGCGATGGTGCGTGATGACAGCCGCTCTTTGGTTTGCCCGGCAAACTGGGGGTCGAGCATTTTCACTGAAAGCACGAAAGAGGCGCGCTCCCAAAGATCCTCAGCGGTGAGTTTGATGCCGCGCGGCAGCAGGCTACGATATTCACAAAACTCGCGTAGTGCATCCAGCAGTCCTGATCGAAAACCGTTAACGTGAGTGCCGCCTTGCGGCGTGGGAATCAGGTTAACGTAACTTTCCAACAGCGACTCACCGCCTTCCGGTAGCCATTGAATGGCCCAATCCACACCGTGCTCGTCGTCACTGAAGTGGCCGACAAACGGTTCACCAGGCAGTACGTCATAGCCATCGGTAGCTTCGGCCAAATAGTCACGCAGACCATCAGCGTAGGCCCACTCTGTCGTCGTTCCGTCTGGCTCAATCAGGGTAACGGCAAGCCCCGGGCAGAGCACCGCTTTGGCGCGCAGTAGATGTTTAAGCTTTGAAACGGCCAATTTGGGGCTGTCGAAATAGCTTTCATCAGGCCAAAAACGCACCAGGGTTCCAGTAGCACGTTTAGCCGCCTTGCCGATTTCATGCAGGTTTTCGACTTTTTCGCCGTGCTCAAAGGCAATCGCATGGCGCGCACCGTCACGGGTCACTTCTACTTCCAGGCGCCGTGAAAGCGCGTTAACGACCGAGACGCCAACGCCGTGAAGGCCACCAGAAAACCGATAGCTTGAAGAGGAGAACTTACCGCCTGAGTGCAGTTTGGTAAGAATCAGCTCCACCCCTGAAACGCCGTGCTCGGGGTGAAGATCAATCGGCATACCTCGGCCGTCATCCTGAACCTCGATGCCCCCATCGCTGTGCAACGTGACACGAATAAAAGAGGCGTGGCCGGCCAGCGCTTCGTCGACGCTGTTATCAATCACTTCCTGGGCCAGGTGATTGGGCCGTGAGGTATCGGTGTACATACCGGGACGCTTACGTACCGGCTCGAGCCCTGACAGGACTTCGATAGAACTCGCGCCGTACTGAGAGGCATCAAACTGGGTCATGTAACGTCGGTTCCTGAAGGGTAAAGCTGGCAGCCGCCTGTAACTTGTATAGGCGGCCGACAAAGATCGCTAGAATAGCAAAAAGCTGTATATCCAGCCATATCTAATACATGGCAGGAAAACTGGGAGCACGCTTTTTCATAGACGCCCGAGGCAGTTATCCATCCTGCTCGGCGGCCCAAAACGCTTCAATCAAGCCGCGGCTAGAGGCATCCATGCGGGTAATGTCGCCCTGCCCATCGATGATGCCTTGGGTATCCGTGGCAATTTTTTTGCCCAGCTCCACCCCCCACTGATCGAACGGATTGATATCCCAGATAACGGCTTGAACAAACACCTTATGCTCATACAGGGCAATCAAAGCCCCCAGCGTAGCGGGCGTTAGTGTATCCAGCAGCACCGTGGTCGATGGCTGATTGCCGCGATAACGTTTGTGCTCTGGACGGGGGCCGTCATCGTCCAGCGCGTCATCGCCGAGCATCAGAACGCGGGACTGGGCAAAGCAGTTGGCAAGCGCTAGCCGGTGCTGCGCTTTGAGATGGCGGCGAGTATCCGGGTCTTCTACCTCATCATAACGCTTGAGCGGAGCGATAAAGTCACACACCACCGACTGAGTGCCCTGATGAAGCAGCTGATAAAACGCGTGCTGAGCATTGGGGCCCAACTGCCCCCACAGTACCGGGCAGGTCGAATAATTGACCGCCTGACCCTGGCGGGTAACCGATTTGCCGTTGGACTCCATTTCCAGCTGTTCAAGGTAGGCAGCAAAATATTCCAACCGGCCATCGTAAGGCAGGATTGAGTGGGCGCGGATATCCAGAAAATTAACGTTCCAGATACCGGCCAAGGCCAGCAGAACCGGCAGGTTATCTTCCATGGGCGCTTCACTGAAGTGGCGGTCCATGGCGTGGGCACCGGCCAGCAGCTCGCGAAAATGCGTCATGCCTACGGCCAGAGCAATCGGCAAACCAATCGTGCCCCATAGCGAATAGCGCCCGCCTACCCACTCCCAGAATTTAAGCTGGTGGTCGGGCGCAATGCCCCACTCGCTCATTTTCTCGGGACTGGCCGACACACCAATAAAGTGCTGGCGCACAATGAGTTCAGCGCTTACCGGTGGAGCACTGACAAAATCGCTATGCTGAGTTAAACGGCCCAACAGCCAGTCTCTGGCCGTATTGGCGTTGGAAAGAGTATCAATGGTGGTAAACGACTTGGAGGAGAGCACAAAGAGGGTCGTTTCCGGATTTAAGCGCCCTAAATAATCGGCCAGCTGCGAGCCATCCATGGTGGAGGCAAAATGCACCTCAACAGGATGAATATCATCAGGCCGATAATCGGCCAGTGCATGGGTCACCATCAACGGCCCTAAATCCGAGCCGCCGACGCCTAAATTCACCACATGGCGAATGGGCTTGCCCGTGGCTCCTCGCCACTGCCCAGCGTGCAAACGGCACACCAGACGCTCCATTTGCGCCAGGCTTTCCTGCACCCCGGCGACAATATCTTCCCCTTCAACGTTCAGCGTTGCCTCGGCCGGTAAACGCAGCGCTGTGTGCAAGGCTGGGCGGTTCTCACTAACGTTAACCCGCTTACCACTTAATAAAGCATCAATAGCGCTGGGCACACCCGCATCGTGCGCCAGCGCTAACAGATGCTCAAGCGTATCGTCGTCCCAGCGCTGCTTGGAAAGATCCAGCGTCAGACCTGCCTCATGGCGGGTAAAATGCGCCCATCGGCTGCTCTCCGAGCCAAATAGCGTTTTTAAATGGACGCCTTTGAGTTCATCGGCATGCTGTTTTAATGTCTGCCACGCGGGCAGTTTATCGGGGGTGGCGCGTGATGCTGAGGCCATTTGCCGTCTCCTGTGGCGTCGAACCATGCAGCTCGGGTCTGTTCTGGTCAAATCAGGGCGCGTAAACTACTCCCCCCTTTTGATGATTCCCGGCTTGCCAATGAGTAATGCATCTTACCGTGACGCTATCTTTTCGACACCCCTTGATCGAGTGGCGCGCTTCTCGTTCGATGAACAGGTAGTGGCTTGTTTTCCCGACATGGTCCGTCGCTCTATACCAGGCTACGGCCAAATCCTGGGCATGCTGAGCCTGATTGCCCAGCGTCATCTTCGTCATGGCGGCCACGTGTATGATCTGGGCTGCTCGCTCGGCGCCTCAGGCTTGGCACTTGCGGGCGCACTCGCCCCTGACGCGTTTCGCTATACCGGCGTCGATTTATCACCAGCGATGGTATCGCGTGCTCGCCAGACCTTCACCGAAGAGTGCCCTGAACATGCCATGAGCGTGGAAGAAGCCGACATTCGCACGCTCGAGTATGCGCCATCCGGCATGATCATTCTTAACTTTACGCTGCAGTTTTTGCCCCCCGCTGACCGGGATGCCCTGTTAAGGCGGCTATTTGACGCTCTCGAGCCTGGCGGCGTGCTGGTTTTATCGGAAAAAACCGTTGACGTCGATGAGCGGGATAATGCCTGGCGAGTAGAGCGCTATCATGACTTCAAACGCGCCAATGGTTACAGCGATATGGAAATCAGCCAAAAGCGCACCGCGCTTGAAAACGTGTTGGTGCCCGATACGCTGGATGCGCTGCATCAGCGCTTACAGCAGGCAGGCTTCCCACGTACGGTAACGTGGTTTCAATACCTGAACTTTGCCTCTGTCATTGCGTTTAAGGAGAGTTAAGTGGAACTCCCGGATGACCACCGCGCACTTTATCAGGCGTTTTTAGACCAAGGCTTAACGACCTGGCTAGCTCAATTACCCGAGCAGCTGGCCAGAGGGCTTGACCGCCAACGTCATGGCGACCTGCCCGCCTGGGAAAAGGCCGTTGCCAAACTGCCGGCCTTACCGGCCGAGCGCCACGTTCAACTGGACAGCGATACGCTAACGGTGGAGCTTGCGCTCAGCGATAGCCAGCAACGCCAATGCTTTAATCTACTGCGTAAGCTGGCTCCGTGGCGCAAAGGACCTTTTCAGCTGGGCGGCATTCATATCGACACCGAATGGCGCTCTGATTGGAAATGGCAGCGCGTAGCACCTCATTTAGCGCCCCTGAAATACCGCAAGGTGTTGGATGTAGGCGGCGGCAGCGGCTATCACGCCTGGCGGATGACGGGCGCCGGGGCTGCATTCGTGCTGGTGATTGACCCTTCACCACGCTTTTACTGGCAGTTCCAAGCAGTGCGCCACTTTGTGGGCGACGCAGACGGTGGGCGCACTCAGTTTCTACCGGTCGGAATCGAGGATGTACCGGAAAACCTCGGCTTTTTTGATACGGTGTTTTCAATGGGCGTGCTTTATCACCGTCCTTCGCCACTTGAACATCTTCAGCAGCTGAAAGCCGCGCTGGCGCCGGGTGGCGAGCTGGTACTGGAAACGCTGGTGGTGGAAGGCGACGAGCAAACGGTGTTTGTTCCCGGCGAGCGCTACGCTGCGATGCCCAACGTCTACTTCCTGCCCTCTTCTAAGGCGCTTTGCCACTGGCTTAGCCGTTGCGGCTTTACCAATATTCGCGTGGTCGACGAGGCAGTCACAACCCTGGACGAGCAGCGCTCCACCGAGTGGATGACCTATCAATCCTTGGCCGACTTTTTAGACCCCAATGATCGTACCCGCACCCTTGAAGGCTACCCGGCACCACGTCGTGCGGTGATTATTGCCAATAAGCCGGAATAGGCTGTAAAAACAGTGCTTTAAGCGAGCGCTAGTCGTTAGCGTTTAGCGGCGCAAGATCACCAGCCAGCGGCCCAGGTTGAGCATGCTGGCAAGTGAAGCCGCAACATAGGTGAACGCACAAGCGGTAAGCACATGCCGAGCGCCCGGCATGTCGTAGGGTGGCACGTACTCTTTTAAAAGCGGCAGTGCGCGGTTGAAGCTGGCATCAAACTCCACCGGCAGCGTGACCAGATGCACCAGGGCGGCGGTACCAAAGCTGATCACCGCCATGCCAATGACTAACGCCAAACCGCCCGGCACGCGCGTCAACAAGAATAAAAACGGCGCGGCCATCATTAGAATCGCGCCCATTTTTTCTGCCTTTTGGGCAACACCTACCAAGCGGCTGCGTGCCAGCAGTGGCGCATAGCCCTGGTGATGCTGCAACGCATGGCCTACTTCATGGGCGGCAACGGTGACCGCCGTTAACGAGCAGCCATCATAATGGTCAGGCGAAAGGCGCACACAGCGCGTCTCTGGGTCGTAATGATCGCCGAATTCGGTACGCTCAACGGGAACGTCTTTAATCCCCAGACGCCGTAGCAAATGCTCGGCAAGCTCAGCGCCGGTGCCAGGGTAGTCATTACGTCCTCGCATATGGCGCTTTAGCACCCACTTTGCCCATACATTGGGCAGTATAAATACCGCGAGTAACAGCACGACGAATAGAACGACCATGATGACTTAACACTCACTAGGAGAAAACAGGGAAAGGGTTCGTTTTATCATGGCCGGGCTAGCAACAACAGTGTTGAGGCTAGACTTCCCCTTGGGCTTCACGACGCTCTTCTTCGCGATGCGCTTTTACATCGCGCTCGACAGCTTCCAGGCCCCGCGCTGAAATATCCCCATTGGCGTGGGCGTGCTCAGCAATTAATACACTGTCGGGTGCGAGCACCAGGTCGCACTCGGAATTGACCAGTTCATCGCGAAGCCGTTGAATGGCCTTTTCGCGCTCAGGGTCTTTATCCACGCGGCGGATATAAATCGCCTTGATGCGCCCAGGATAGGCTTTCACGATCTCGGCATACACTTCCGGGTCGTGCTGTCCGCTATCGCCAATCAGGATGCACGGTAGCTCATCAAACAGCGTCAACATTCGATCAATTAACAAGCGCTTGTGAGCTTCGGCACGGCGCGGCCAGGGGTGACGCAGCGAAATTCCCCACTCGCGTAGAAACAGGATCGGACCTACCGGAATCCGGTTAAGCTGAAAGAACGTTTCGAGCATTTCGTAAATAGCCCATGGCCCGCGGGATACATACAAGATGGGTCGCTCGGCCTTCTCACTTTCGCCCCGGTGCAGCGCCTGATAAAGCGAGGCAACGCCTGGAAACGCCGTACGCCGATGGGGTTTACGCACAAACAGGCGGTAGAGCATCTTTAGCTTTTCGGCAACGCCGGTAAACATGACGGTGTCATCAATATCGCTGATAATCAGCAAGTCGGTTTCCGGTGGCGGTACGTATACCTCAACATTAGTACGTACAGGCGACTGGTTTTCCGCATGCACCCTAATATCCGCTCGATGCCAGGACACATCGATAGGCAGCGAATGGGTAATCGGAAGGTGCGCATCGAAATAGCCGTCCCGGTCGGTTGTCAAGGACAGTTCGTTTTCACCGATACGAATATCAACTTGGGCACCGGCCAAGCCCCGTCGAAAAATGCGGCGCGCTACATCAGCTGTGTCGCGCAGCATCCCTCGGCGTGGAATAGCGCGGCCAAGAGCGGCTTGGCGGAACACCCGCCCCATCAAAAACACTTCACTGGACGAACCGTAACCACGGTAAGGATGAACGACCATCCCCCCGCGGCCACGGTCTCGCTTCATCGGTTTTGCAACCGTGTGGACAAGCCTTTTAACAAAGCTTGCCCACGGGCTCAACCATGACATTAGGCGTGTTGACCTGAGTGGCGTCCTTCTTGCAGCTCTTCAAGGAGCTTGGCATTGAACGCATCCAGGTCTTTGGGGGTACGGCTAGTGACCAAACCATTATCCACCACGACGGCCTCATCGACCCATTCCGCGCCCGCATTGCGTAAATCCTGAGCCACGGTGGGCACCGACGTCATACGACGACCTTCTACCAAGCCAGCGTTAATTAAAATCCATGGCGCATGACAAATAGCGGCTACTGGCTTACCTGCGTGAAAAAATGCTTTTACAAAACTTAGCACGTCTTCTTTGACCCGCAGCGCGTCGGGATTGAACAGGCCGCCTGGCAGTACCAGGGCGTGATAATCAGATTCATTGACATCTGTCAGCGCTTTATCAGCCGAATATGTATCACCCCAATTAGTTTCTGCCCAGGCACGAATATCGTTGCCTTCAGGTGTCACGATATCAACATCAACACCGGCATTTTTGAGTGCGTCACGCGGTGAACTCAGCTCAGACTCCTCAAAGCCATCGGCCGCCACAATAGCGACGCGTTTACCCTTTAGTGTTTGGTTCATCATGCTCTCCTTTTCGTGATGAGGCGTGCGTGAAAAACGCTTTATCAGTGTGGCGTATCCTGGGAGAGCGTCAAGCGAACCGACCGCTAGATTAGAGATGTTTGATTTAAGTAGATATAAAAAAGCCCGCTTAATCAAAGCGGGCCAACCTGTTGATAAAGACTATTGGTAAAGACTATTGATAAAAAATGATTTAGCGTTTGAGCAATTGACTAATATCGTTGGCTTCCCAGTGCGGAAAGTGCCTGCGTACCAGCGCATTAAGGTCTTTCTCAAACGCTGACCAGTCCGTGGTGGGGGCTTCAGCAGCACCTGCTGAACCCGCTTCACGAATCATTCCCGCTCCCACCGTTACGTTGGTCAGCCGATCGACAATAATAAAGCTTCCCGTTTTAGGGCTAACCCGATAATTATCGATGGGTACGGTGGCGGTAAGCTCGATATCACAGCGAGCAATCGCATTGAGGTTTAACGCCTGCGCTGTGTGCTTCTCAAGCGTATTAACATCAATTTGATAGTCAATAGCGCTGACCTGCCCGGAAAGATCGCGGGTAGCGAGTTTAAAGTCGTAAAGCTTACCCAGGGTTAGTGGGTCTTCATGCATCCAGACCACATCAGCAGTAAACCGGTTGGAAAGCGGCACTTCCGCATCGGCACTGACTAGCCAGTCGCCACGAGAAATATCGATCTCGTCTTCAAGCGTCACGGTAATCGCTTGGCCGGGATAGGCTTCGCTTAAATCACCCTCAAAAGTGACAACTCTCGCCACGGTAGAGGTTTTACCCGAAGGCAGCGCTTTTACCGCTTGGCCGGGGCGTAAGATCCCGGCGGCCAGCGTCCCGCAGTAACCACGAAAATCCAGGTTCGGCCGATTGACATACTGTACGGGCAAACGCAGATCCGTCAGGTTGTCGTCTTGACTGATTTCGGTATTTTCGAGTAGTTCGATCAGCGTCTCGCCGCGATACCACGGCGTGTGCTCGCTACGGTTAACGACGTTATCGCCGTTGAGCGCCGACATGGGCACAAACTGGATATCGTCCACCTGCAAATTCGTTGCAAACGCACGGTACTCTGCCTTGATTTCCTCAAAGCGCTGTTCGGAAAAGCCCACTAAATCCATTTTGTTGACAGCAATGACCAAGTGCTGAATACCCAACAAGTCAGCAATAAAGCTATGCCGACGCGTTTGGGTTTGCACGCCATAGCGAGCGTCGATAAGGATAATCGCAAGGCTTGCCGTAGAAGCGCCGGTGGCCATATTACGTGTGTACTGCTCATGGCCTGGCGTATCGGCAATGATAAATTTGCGTTTATCCGTTGAGAAGAACCGATAGGCGACATCAATAGTAATGCCCTGCTCACGCTCGGACTGCAGTCCGTCTACCAATAGCGCCAAGTCAACCGTATCACCCGTGGTACCGCTGGTTTTGGACGCTTGAGTAATCGCTGCTAGTTGATCCTCAAAGATCATTTTGGAGTCGTGCAGCAAGCGACCAATCAAGGTCGATTTACCGTCGTCGACACTGCCGCAGGTAATAAAACGCAGCAGGTCTTTGTTTTCATGCTCGTGCAGGTACTGCTCGATGTTGTCAGCGATTAAGTTAGATTGATGAGACATTAGAAGTACCCCTCGCGCTTTTTCTTCTCCATCGAACCCACCTGGTCGCGATCAATGGCGCGACCACTGCGCTCACTGGTGCGGGTCAGCAGCATTTCCTGAATAATTTCCGGCAGCGTTGCCGCTTCGGACTCCACTGCGCCGGTTAGCGGGTAGCAGCCAAGCGTTCTGAAACGCACCGACTTCTCTTCAGGCACTTCACCTGGCGCTAGCGGCAAACGATCGTCGTCTACCATCACCTGCATGCCGTCGCGCTCAACCACTGGGCGCTTGGCTGCGAAGTACAGTGGCACAATCGGGATAGACTCCAGATAGATGTACTGCCAGATATCCAGCTCCGTCCAGTTGGAAAGCGGGAACACGCGAATCGACTCACCCTTGTTGACCTTGGCGTTATACATATTCCAGAGCTCAGGACGCTGGTTTTTGGGATCCCAACGGTGGTATTTATCGCGGAAGGAGTAGACCCGCTCCTTGGCCCGAGAGGCTTCCTCATCGCGCCGGGCACCGCCAAACGCAGCATCAAAACCATGCTTGTCCAGCGCCTGCTTGAGCGCTTGGGTCTTCATGATATCGGTATATTTGGCGCTGCCATGCTCGAACGGGTTGATATTCGCCTCCCGCCCCTCTTCGTTGGTGTGCACGATCAGTTTCATGCCCGCCTCGGAAGCCATGCGATCACGAAACTCGATCATTTCCCGGAATTTCCAAGTGGTATCCACGTGCATCAGCGGAAACGGCGGGGTACCGGGATAAAATGCCTTCCGCGCCAAGTGCAGCATCACCGAAGAGTCTTTGCCGATCGAATACATCATAACCGGGTTACTGAACTCAGCCGCCACTTCACGAATGATATGGATGGACTCGGCTTCAAGCTGTTTTAAATGAGTGAGACGCGCGGCGCTAAGTGCGCTGGGCACCTCACGCCGGGGCGTCGAAGAGAGCGGGGAGAACTGAGTCATGGTCTGCTACCTCACAAAACAAGCCAATTTTTATAAGCTTGCAGTACACGCTGAATTAAAACGTTATACGTTCGATTGTGGATAGAGTAACGCCGAGTCAATAATAACCCAAAAGAATTAATAACTATCTTTTTATTCTTTTATCGCCTAACGAACATAAAAAACATGATATCGCTATACGTCAACGCGCTCGACCCAGGTATCCCACTGCTCACCGCTAAGGTTTATCACTCGGTAACCAGGCCGTGAGGCTTCATCAATCGTAAATTCATCAGCGCCCGGCATAAACTGATCAGACATGGCTGGGCAGCCGTAAACACTCACTGAACCTACCGCTGTTTCAATGTGCTGCGCATACGCTTGGTGAGCGTGACCAAACAGCACGACTTTCACCTGAGGATAAGCGCTTAAAACCTGCCAAAACGCTTCACGATCCTGTAGGCCGATAGCATCCATCCAGTCAGCGCCAACATCCACCGGTGGGTGGTGCATGGCAATCAGCGTGGGGCGGTCATCCTCTTCCAAGCGTGTCGTTAATGCCATCAACTGCTCGCTGCCCAGCTCGCCGAAGGGTTGGCCCGGCACTTGGGTATTGAGCAGCAGCAGACGCCACTGCTGCAAATCTACCTCGTCAAGCAGCGGATGCTCGGCGCACATGAACTCTATCTGGTCGTGATTGCCCGGGAGCCAAAACCACGGGCAAGGAAGGCCAGCCAACGCCTCCTTGGCCAGTGTATAGGAAGCGGCCGTTTCATCCTGACTGATGTCTCCCGTCACAACGATAACGTCCGGACGTTCAGCCGCTGCCGCCGCGAGAACACGTTGAAAATGCAGCCAAGGAACCCCCGCACGCGAACGTGTAGTAACATCAGCATGCAAGTGAGCATCGGTAATCTGTACAAGGCGCATTAGCGCATCTCCGGTAAATCGCAGGTATGACCATGGGCTAGTCCATGCGCTAACCATTCGCCTAAAAAGCGGTTTAGCTGGAGCTTTTCGTCAGGCTGATGCATCTGCGCATTAGGATATCGATAGCGGCCACTAAAGTGGCGCTGACGCTGAAAGTCCGTCACCTCCGCCATACGCACGTCATGGTAAAGGTGCACGCGCATGCGCGGGCCGTCCATAACTGAATCCAACGGACCGCGTTGAGTGACCGCCACCATGGTGGTGTAAGGGGCATGTTCCAATACGGTAAGCTGCAAATCGCCAAAGTACTGCTCATCACTGCTTAAGGCGATCTCTCGGCGCTGGCCACTCTCCATATCGCCCACCAGGCGTAATAACCGCAGGTAGTTGGCGCTGCACTCCCCCTGGAGCGACTTTAAATCGGTGACATAGGCTGTTCTTGCCATGAACACTCCTCGTGGTTTTCACTTTACGTGAGCGCTCGTTGGGATGCCGCGCGCAACGAAGCACGCTGACCAGCTAGCCAGTGCAATCCAATCAAACACATGGCGTTGTCGAGTCTTCCCTGTATCAAGAGTTCCCACGCGGTCGGAAAAGACACCACGTGAACACGGATATCTTCATGCTCCTCGTCAAGGCCATGAATACCGCCCATACCTTGAGTATCAACCAGCCCACAAAAAAGCGTTACGCGTTCGTTGCACGCGCCAGGGCTTGGGTAGTACGTATGCATTAGCGTTAACGGGCCTACCACGCAGCCCGACTCTTCCAGCGCTTCGCGCCGGGCAACCTCTTCGAGTGATTCATCTTGTTCAACCAACCCTGCAACCAGCTCTAGCTTCCAAGGCGAAACGGGATCATCGAAAGCACCAGCACGAAACTGCTCCACCAGCACAAGCGCATCCCGTGCAGGGTCGTAAAGCAATACGCCTACCGCATCGCGACGGTGGTGCACTTCGCGATGCATGGGCTTGCTCCAACCACCTTCAAAAAGCCGGTGGCGTAGTTCCATCGCTTCCAAGCGAAAAAAGCCCTGATGAAGCGTTTTACGCTCAATCAGTTCTATATCGTCACGGCCAAAAGGCGGTGTTTCTAATGATGAAGTTTTAGCATTGAATGCCATGCGGCACTCCCAGTAATCACAATTACCCCATTATCAATGCTTGCTACCGGGAATGCCAACCTGGCCTGGGCGGGGTTACAGACGGTTTAGCATAGCTTGGGCATCGCGGCGTAGCGCTTCATCGGAGAGTTCACGCTGCGCTCGTGGAGTACCGTTCACCGCACGTTCAGCGTGCTCGCGGGCAGCGGCGGTGTCCCCTTCATCAAGCAGGAACGCGGCGTAATAGTAGTTGACGTCGATACCTTCAGGGCGAATCTCAACGGCACGCTGAAACATTTGCTGAGCTTTTTCACTGCTTCCAAAGCTAATTGGGCGCCCAGGCACGTTGTCGTAAAGTGCGCCCAGTGTGACGTAGGCAGAACCGTTTCCTCCTTGCGGATCAAGCGCAATGGCCTGTTCAAGCGCATCACGTGCATCACCAGCGATACCCAACGCGCCGAAACCACCACGTTCACGCGCATACGAAGCCAGAATAATGCCCTGCCAAATCAGAAGCTCCGGCTGATCCGGGTTTTCGCTGGCCAACGTCGTGACTTCATTGGACAAAACGTCCAACGTGCCTTCACGCTGGTTAGCTGGCAAGTCGCTCACCGTATGTTCCCAACGGTTCTTCAAGGAGAACAGTTCGTTTTCATAGGCCAAAGCCGTTAAGGGTAACAGCATTAGCGTGCTGCCAAGCGCTGCAGTCATTATCAAACGAGAAAACGGTCGTGTGCGCATTATTATCTCCTGAGTTGTTTTTATATCGACATATAGACGCTGCGTTGTTAAGCGCTAATCAGCCTATTCTCACAATGTAACGAACGTTTGATTGATTCGCTAGCCGCGAGTGATGTCACTGTGCTTTTGTTTACTTTCTCTTTACCCTACAGTCGTCTTTAACCAGCGCTATCTTTAACCAGATGAGAGTCCCTTAATGAAAGGTCGTAACATGACCCGCTGGCGCGATCCGGCAAAAGATCCGCGTCAGGCACCCAAAAGCAATTTGATTACCGCCGAGGGCGCCGCGCGTTTACGCGGAATTTTGGATCACTTATCCAGAGTCAAACGCCCCGCACTCTCAACAAAAGTAGGTGAAGCCGCTGCGCTTGGCGACCGTAGTGAAAACGCTGATTACACTTACAACAAGAAAGAGCTGAACCGTGTGATTGCGCGGATTCGCTATTTGACCCTACGTCTGGATGAGCTGCAGGTGGTTGATCGACTACCCGCAGACACCAACAAGATATTTTTTGGGGCATTTGTCGAGCTGGAGGATGAAGATGGCGAAGCGCTTAGCATACGGATTGTAGGACACGACGAAATCGATACCCAAAAGCGCTGGATCAGTATTGATGCGCCCATGGCCAAGGCACTTCTCGGCAAAGGGGTCGATGACGATGTAGAAGTACTTACTCCGAATGGGAAGGTGTTCTACACCGTTACTGCGATCCGCTATGCTTCGCTTTAGTGCATGGGGCTTCCTAGTCTTTTAAGGCATAGTCGATAGTCGTCACCACTCGGACACGCTTGATATGCGGGGTGTAGCTGTCCAAATCATCAATCGAGAAGTAGCCTTGGGTTGCCTGGCGGATCTGCCCTACCTGACTCCCGGAGTCTTCAGCAAACTGCTGGGCGGCATTACGCGCATCAGCCGTCGCCTCAGCAATCATCTCAGGCTTGATCGCCTCTAGGCCGGTAAATAGAAACTCGGTTTGGTACTCGTAACTTGGCGAGAGCAAAACCCCTTGACGTACCAGCGACGAGGTCCCTGGCATTGCCTGCATCACGCCCTCAACATCCGGCGAACGCAGCAGCAACGTGGCCTCAGCGCGGTAACGCTCATCAGGACGCTGTCCACCATAGAGATTACTAAACTGGTCGGTAATTCTGGGGGGTGTTGTGCTGATATGCCCGGGTTCAAATCCCTGAGACTCCAAAAAGCGACGAACCGCCTGGTCATTATTGGAAAGCTGCTGCTCCAGGTCGCTTAAGCTATTAGCGCTCACGCTGTAGTTAAACGGCCATAAGACCAGGTCGGCCGCCACCTCACGCTCGGCCAAACCACGCACGGTGACATTGCGCGAAGACTGCTGCCACACGTCGGCCGCCTGCTTGATATAGCTACCGCCTCCGACCAACCCCAGCGCCAGCAACCCACCTAGCACAACCGCACTACCCAATATCACGATGCTTCTACTGCTTTTAACCATCGTCTCTACCCCGCACAACGTTCATTAAAGTGCCCAATGCCTATCAGCATCATAGCCGTGAAATGGGAGTGCGTCGGTAGTTGAATATGGTTAGTGTGAGGAAATAGTGAGGTCGCCTTTTCCCCCTGACCACTCCTTTGTATAGAAACCACCGCAATTAGAAAACAAGCGTAGGCAACATCAATGAAAGCGCCGGGATGAAGGTTACCAATAGCAGAATACCTACCATTACCAGCCAGAAAGGCATCACAGCACGAATAAAGGATGAAACACTAATACCTGTGATACCGCAGGTCGTAAACATTACCGTGCCTAATGGGGGTGTAATCGTACCAATCGTGGCATTGATAATGAAAATGATGCCAAAGTGAACGGGGTCCACACCAAACTGAGCGGCTACCGGCGCCAGCAGCGGCGAAAGCACTATCAAAATGGCGTTGCCTTCCAAAAACATGCCCAAGACCAATAACAACACGTTAGCTAGCAATAGGAAGGCGATAGCACTGCCAACCTGGGTGGACAGCATCATAGCGATCTCCTGAGGAATTTGTTCCCAGGTAAGAAAGCGTGCAAAACCTGATGCGACGGCAATGATGAAAAGCACATTAACCGATGCCAAGAGCGATTCGTTGGTCGCCAGCGCTATCGTCTTAGGCGTCATCTGCTTATAAATGAAAACACCTACGATTAAAGCATAAAACACCGCAATAGCCCCTGCCTCTGTTGGCGTAAAAACGCCAATTCGGATACCGCCAATAACGACCAAGGGCAGCATCAAAGCGATAAGGCCGGCACGCGTCACGCTAATCCACTCCTTACGCGCTACTTTCGTTCGCTGGGGTGGCTGATAGCCGTAACGCCGACACAGGAAGGACACCAGCACCATTAGGCTGATTGCCATCAAAACGCCAGGAACCACACCGGCAAGAAAAAGCCGTCCAATGGAGACATTATTGACGTAGCCATACACGATCAAGGCGATGCCGGGCGGAATAGTCGAGGTAATGAGTGACGAAGCGGCAGTTACCGCACTAGAGAAAGGCACGGGATAGCCTTTAGCCGTCATGCTGGGTACCAAAAGCTTGGCATTCATGGCTGCGTCGGCAATATTAGAGCCAGACAGCCCGCCCATAAAAGTACTTAACAACACATTGGCTTGTGCTAATCCACCATGCATACGACGAGTCAGCAATTCAGCAAGCTTTAGCAACCGGTCGGTAATGCCAGAATGGTTCATGAACACACCCGCCATAATGAAAAATGGAATAGCGAGCAAAGAGACCGACTCCAGACCACCGGCTAGACGCTGAATAAGCAGCATCATGGGTTGGTCAGCCCCTACGATGAAATAGAGAAACGTCGAGAAAAAGAGTGCAAACGCGACGGGTGTACCTAACAGAAACAGTAAAAACAGTGCGCCAAGCGCAATACTGACAGCCATGTGGTTAGCTCCTAAGATGAATGTTGCCGAACCAACCGCACCACGCAGTGGTAAATCATTACCACCGCACTAACGGGGATCGCCACATGAATCCAGTAATAAGGAATTTGCAGCATCGGTGTACTGCGATACGCTGAATAGCTGAGTAGCTCAGTCCCCCAATAAAGCATTACTGCGGCACTCGCTAAAATGATGCCCACACTGAATATTTGCTCATTCCAATGCGCCAACCTTGGCGGCAGCTTATCGGTAACAAAACTGATAAACACATGCTCTCTACGGCGCACCAAGGCGCTAGCGCCCAGGAATGAGGCCCACACTAAAAGCATTTGAAGAATTTCTTCTGTCCAGGCTAAGGGACTGTTAAATAAATAGCGCATGAATATATTGCTAATAGCCACCAGGAAAAGTGCAAAAATGGCGGCGGTCGCGACGACTTCATCAAGACGCATGAATCGATCTATCCACGTGAATATACGCTTCATATCAGACACCTCAACGTGGTTCCCCGGCTAACCGGGGAACCACGCAATCACAGGCTGATTAGCCATTAATTATTTCGTAAACCTTGTCATACAGGCCATCGCTCCACTGAGGAAATGCGGATGGGATCTGTTGCGCAGCTCGCTCGCGGAAAGGCGTGATATCAACATCATGAATTTCTACGCCTTCACTACGTAAATGCTCTAGTGCCTGTTCGCTATTATCCGCTACCAGTTCAGAGAGATACTCTGCCATCTGCTGACCGGTATCCGTCAGAATTTGTTGCTGCTCTTCACTGAGTTGATCCCAAAAAGACTTCCCAGTAACGAAAGGCGCTACAGTATGCATATGAGACGTCAAGCTAAGATGCTTCACCACTTCGTGGAACTTGCCCCCGTAAAGTACCGCTGCTGGATTCTCGACGCCGTCTACTATTCCCTGCGCCAGCGCAGGATAGACGTCACCCAGTGACATCGGCGTAGGGGTTGCTCCCATGGCACGTATAGCTTCTACATACATTTGCGAGTTTTGAACGCGAATACGCATACCATCAAGATCGGCAGGGTTGCTGACCGGCTCATTTGATAGCAGGTGCCGTGCCCCATATACCGCATTTGGGATAACAATGTGGTAGCCAGACCCATTTACCTTTGCCATTTGTTCTGAAAACCATTCCGAATCAAAAACCTTAAGCTTCGACTCAAAGTCTTCACTCAGATAAGGCGCATCTAACACGGCAAGGTCGGGCACTGAATCGAGAAAATTACTGTAAGCCGAAATTGAAATAATGGGCGCACCAAAACGTGCCTGTTCCATTACCTCAGTTTCCGAACCTAGTTGGCTTGCAGGAAACGCTTTCAGTTCCAGCTCACCATTACTCGCCTCACTCACCCTCTCAGCCCACTGCTTAATGGCGACATCTACCGGCTCACCGGGCTGATTGCCGTACGCAACGCGGATTTCAGTGCTGGCATGAGCAGCCGTAACAGCCCCAAGCGTCGTTACAGTAGCAAGCGTAATTGCGATAGACAGTTTATTCAGGCGCATTGAGCACTCCTCTTTTTCTTGTGTTTAACCGTAGGTGTGGTGTCTGCTTTAAAGCAGTGTTGTTTTATCGTTAATGTTTGGAATGTTTTTCCGTTTAAGCGCATCACTCAGTCTTGGCGTCGGTACTGCGTGATTTTTCGCCATATCCACCATTGGCTGTATGCGACGGCTCAGTTTGTCATTGTGATACTGGGCAATATCTTTTAGACGATGATCTAAAAAAGGGTTATCAAAACGGTCCAGTGTGCACTGCCAGTAGGCGTTTAAATCCATATCCGGTAATTCAAGTGCCAAAACAGGTAGCACCTCTTGCTCCATAACCTCACTGAGTGCATTACGCAGCAGTGGGTCCCGCATGGCTTCTCTGACGTAGGTAACGGAACCGGTCAATTCAAGCTGGAGCCACTGATCAACCAAATAGGTATGCGCCAGATTAAGGATGTGAAGCTTGCGCAATTCATAGGGCTGTAACGAACTCACGACTTCAATAGCAGGATGCTCAAAAGGCATACTCAAACGTGGCGTTTGCTGAACGACCCAAAGCGCATAAGGCTCAGCGACCGCACCAACCGGCTCCAAGGGCGCCGAGACGATTCGGTCTACCAATGTATTGACCCAACAGCACTCGTCATTTAGCCATGCATCAAAACGGACACTGTCATAATCCTTACGTGCCAGTTCGGAGACGATATTTTGGAGCACTTGACCATTGCTGCTGATTAATTCGCAGGGAAGCAACGTAAGACCCGGCTGCCCTGCGTTAAAGCGTGCATAAAGCAGCTTAGTCAACTTGCCTGGAAAGCTGGCTGGAACAGCGGCAAGACTCGTATCACCGGCTACTTCGTAACCGCTATCCCCCGTATTGGAAACCACCCAACGAGCTGTCTGAATAAAGTGACGCTCTAGTGCCTCCCACTCTTCCTGTGCCACGAGGCAGCCAGCGATACTACTAATAGAGAGATGCTCCTCAATGGGTGCACCATTACGCAATCCCTTAATGTGTAGCGGATAACTATTCTGCTGAGCCAAGGCAGCTGCCTTGGCTTTGCCCTCGGGACGCGCCGATGTCTGCACCACAAGTACGGCTTCACGGCTGTTTCCCTCTGCCAACGCTGCGCCTGCAAAAGCAGCGACGTGGCCGAGTAAAAAACGGCTCGTACCGAACTGAACAATGCTCGCCTGAGAGATCACAATGACACCCCTCTCTTCCAAGGAATAAAGTCCAACTGTGCAAGA
This sequence comes from Halomonas sp. 111, assembly GCF_052379685.1. NCBI lineage: Bacteria > Pseudomonadati > Pseudomonadota > Gammaproteobacteria > Oceanospirillales > Halomonadaceae > Halomonas > Halomonas sp. 111. Next base: position 28,118 of record NZ_JBQSYV010000003.1, on the reverse strand, counting down.
CGTGCAGCCTTCGATATATAACGCCCAGACGCTGTTTCAATACAGAGCGTTAGCAATTCATCGGCCAATTGGGCAATGCTCGCTTCACCGCGGATGATCGGCCCAGCATCGAAGTCGATCACATCGCTCATACGGCTTGCGAGTTCGCTATTGCTTGAAATCTTAATCACAGGCGCCACGGGGTTGCCGGTCGGTGTTCCTAGACCTGTGGTAAATAGCACCAGATTAGCGCCGGACCCAACCAGACCAGTAGTGGACTCTACATCGTTACCTGGCGTACATAGCAGGTTAAGCCCCTTACGCGTCATGGGCTCGGTGTAATCGAGCACATCAACCACGGGACTGTCTCCGCCTTTTTTTGCAGCGCCCGCTGACTTCATGGCATCGGTAATCAGGCCGTCACGCACATTGCCAGGTGAAGGGTTCATGGAAAAATCCGCGCCCACCGCGTGGGCATGGCGCTGATAAGCGGCCATTAACGTGGTGAAGCGTTCAGCCACCTGCTGGTTACGACAGCGCGCCAACAACTCGTGCTCTACACCGCATAGCTCGGGGAACTCACTTAGAATACCGCTACCACCCAGCGCCACAAGTCGATCCACAACAGCGCCTACCACGGGGTTTGCGGAAAGTCCGGAAAAACCGTCCGAACCGCCACATTCAACGCCCAAGGTAAGCTCAGAAAGCGGCGCTGGCTGCCGAGTCACTTGATTGGCCTGCTTAAGTCCATCAAAAATCGCTGTCAATGCGTCGCGAATTAGCACCTCTTCGCTTTCAGACCGCTGCTGCTCGAAGTAGCTGACTGGCTTGTGGCCGCTTGGGTCACGTTTTGAAATGGCTTCTTGCAGCATGCTGATCTGTGCTTTCTGGCAACCCAGGCTAAGCACCGTTGCGCCAGCGACATTGGGATGACAGATGTAGCCTGCAAGCAGTTCACATAGCGCGTCAGCATCACCGTCTGTGCCACCGCAGCCCTGCTGATGAACCAAAAAGCGCACGCCATCAACATTAGGAAACAGATGCTCCCCGGCGGGAGCCGCTGACTCGGCAATGTCTTGCCCATGCAACAGTTGCCTGGCCATGCGCTTATAATCATAAAAGGGGTCGTCACCCAAGGCATCGGCGACACACTGGCGCAACACTTCGATATTGCGGTTTTCACAAAAAACCAAAGGCACCACTAGCCACACGTTGGCCGTTCCTACCTTGCCATCCGGGCGATGGTAGCCAGCAAATGTCGTCTTCTCGAACGCCGTTACCTCAGGTGGCTGCCACGCTTTTTGCCTAGTCTCCGTGGATAGCTCGTCCGTTGCATGCACCACGTTTTCGGTCGTAATCGTGCCACCCGCTGCAATGGGTTGTGTTGCTTTACCCACCCTTACGCCGTACATGGTGACAACATCGCCAACCGCCATATCGCTTAGCGCAAACTTATGCTTGTGGCGAACGAAGCCAGGCAGCGTGATGTTAACGCCTTGATCCTCGATCACTGCGCCTGCTGGCAAGTCGGTCAAAGCAACTCGAACATTATCCAGTGCGTGAACACGCAGCGTGAGATGGGGCGTTTGCGTTGTAATCAGATCACTCACGGATGCGCTTCCTCAGTATCGATGGAAATCATCGCCTTGATGACCTGATTGGCGGGGTCACACCACTGAGGCATTTTTAAAGGAACATCGGCAAGCGGCGCCCGGTGAGTAATCATCGCATCGGCGTTGATAGCACCACTCTCTATTAGTGACACCACACAATCAAAGTCTTCACGCGTGGCATTGCGGCTACCCATCAGCGTCAGTTCTTTTTTATGGAAGTCAGGATCGTTAAAGGTGATATCAGCTTTTACTACGCTAACCAACACATAGCGCCCACCATGGCCTGCAAGATCGAACCCCGCCTGCATGGCACGGGGATTACCGGTGGCATCAAACACCACATCCGCTAACGCTCCACCATTTAGTGTGCTGACCTGGGCCGTCACCTCAACTTCCTGTGGATTTACGACCGCATCAGCCCCCAACACATCACGGCAAAACGCTAATCGTGAGGCATTGGTGTCCACCATCAATGTGCGTGCACCTCGGCTTTTCGCCACCTGAAGAACACCCATGCCTATCGGGCCTGCTCCGACAATCACCGCCAACTCACCCGCTTGCAGTGCGCTACGTCTTACCGCATGGGCGCCAATCGCCATGCACTCTACTAATGCGAGCTGATCGATAGAGAGAGTTTCGGAAACTACCAAGTGTGTAGTGGGAACAGCCAGGTACTCCGCCATTCCGCCATCCTTATGTACACCAATAACCTGCATATTCTGGCAACAGTTTGTCTTACCCTGCTGGCAGGCGCGGCACTCGCCACAATGTAAATAAGGAATAACGTAAACCTGCTTGCCCAACAGATGCTGAGTTGGGCTATCCGCCACCTCAACAACCTCTCCTGCGAGCTCATGACCAAGCACGCGTGGGTATTCAAAATAGGGCTGATTACCCCCATAGGCATGGATATCCGTGCCGCAGATGCCAATGCGCCGAATGCGTACCAGGGCATGTCCTGCCGGACATTCAGGCTTAGCGTAGTGACGCAGTTCAAGGTGATGCGGCTTTGAACAAACAAGCGCTTGCATTAATGTGCTCCTTTCCGCCAAGCACAGGCCACTATCGAACCAGCCTGACAGGCGCTTTGGTCTATTGGTCAGTCCTTTGGAGGTATAAAAATCCTTCAAGGCCTGCCGCTCTCAGTAAATGAGGTATTAACGGCGAATAGAGCCGCCAATACCTATTTTCTTACTATGTGTATTTCCACTATCTATATTTCTACTATCTAAATTTTCTATGCCTGAACTACGCGCTGCGTCTGCTCGCCCAAGCCATCAATGCCTAAACGCATGCGCTGGCCGTCCCGAAGATATACCTGGGGCTGCTGGCCCATACCTACTCCCGGAGGTGTACCGGTTGAAATAACGTCGCCCGGCTGCAGGCTCATAAAGCGGCTTAGGTAACTGATTAAAAAAGGCACTTGGTACACCATGGTCTGGGTGCTACCATCCTGATAACGCTTACCATCCACTTCAAGCCACATGCCTAATTGGTGCGGGTTCGCCACTTCGTCACGGGTTACCAGCCAAGGGCCTAACGGGCCAAACGTATCGCAGCCTTTGCCTTTATCCCAGGTGCCACTGCGCTCAAGCTGGAACGCGCGCTCAGAGACATCATTCACGACACAGTAGCCCGCCACATGCGACATAGCGTCGGCCTCGTCGATGTAACGACCGCCCTTGCCAATGATGACGCCAAGCTCTACTTCCCAGTCGGTCTTTTCCGAGCCGCGGGGAATTTCCACATCATCGTTAGGACCGCAGATAGCGCTGGTCCATTTATTGAAAATGACCGGTTCGGGCGGCACTTCAGCACCGGTTTCAGCGGCGTGGTCAGAATAGTTGAGACCGATGCAGATAAACTTGCCTACGCGAGCCACACAGGGGCCCAAGCGAACATCATCAGCGACTTCCGGCAACGTTGTTAAATCCATATCGCGTAGCTGCTGCAACTTACTGTCGCTCAATACGTCGCCCGCGATATCATCAACGATAGAGGAAAGATCGCGTACCTTTCCTTGGCTATCCAGAATGCCTGGCTTTTCCTGACCCGATAGTCCAAAGCGTAATAATTTCATATTGTTATACCTCCTAAAGTAATCAGTTAGCCCAGCCGCCATCAATTAACTGTGCAGTACCGGTAATGAACTGCGATTCATCGCTGGCCAGAAAAGCGGCCAAAGCAGCCACTTCCTCTACCCGCCCTAACCTGCCCATCGGTTGACGCGCAATAAACGATGCCAGCACGTCAGACTCGCTGCGCCCTTCTCGGCGGGCCTGGTCTGCAATACGCTGTTTCAATGAGGGAGACTCGACGGTACCTGGGCAAATGGCATTGCAGCGAACACCCTGGGTCATAAAGTCGGCGGCTACCGACTTGGTAAGACCGATAACCGCCGCTTTGGAGACCCCGTAAGCACAGCGGTTGGCAACGCCTTTAACGCTTGATGCCAGAGACGCCATATTGATAATGCTGCCCCCACCGTTTAATAACATGCCGGGTAAAAAAGCCTGAAGGGTATAAAACATTGAAGTGACGTTCAGATCCATCGACCGCTGCCAAGTCGCCTCGTCGCACTCAAGCACCGTGCCACCCGCCACCATGCCCGCACAGTTAAACAGTATGTCCAAGTCTGGCAGCGAAGCGGCAAGTTCGTTGATTGCCTGACTATCCGTTACATCAAGGCGATAGGCTTCAACGCCCGGCATATCTTGCAAGGTAGAAATATCAATATCGGTGGCGAGTACACGTGCGCCTTCGGCAACAAATCGCTCGACGCTTGCACGCCCAATACCGTTCGCGGCGGCAGTGATTAATGCAGTTTTATTTTTGAGTCTCATGCGGTGTCACTTCCCTAATAGCGATGGCACGCCCCTGAAAATCGTGGGAACATACTAGGGTCAGGTCGTCCAGACATACAATGGCCTGACCAATGAATCGAGTATGAGCGAGAGATATTGATCTTTGCAATCCTCAAAAAGGCCAATCATGGGCTTTTGGGGATAAACTTTAGTCGCAGTTAATATTGATCGAGAATATTAAAGAAACGGATAGGAACGACCGCGAATGCCCATTCAAGCCATCCGCTCACAACGGCTTTATCGCCAGATCGCTGACCAGTTGCAGCAGTTGATCAATAATGGAGAGTTCCCCCCTGGAACCCTCCTTCCGCCCGAGCGCGAGCTTGCACAATCTCTAGGCGTCAGCCGAGCATCAGTAAGAGAAGCCTTGATTGCCTTGGAAGTGGTTGGTCAGGTTGCCGTGCGAGTCGGGCACGGTGTCGTTGTACTTGAGCCCCGTTCAATACCTTTGGAGCCAGTGATGCGTGCGGCGGCACGTACAGAACCGTGGGCACTGGATCCAGAATTCGAGAGTGAAATTGAGCTTAACCTGGACGAAGAAATCCCTCCGTTTTCCCTTCTTCAGACACGCCGCTATCTAGAGCCGGAAATTGCGGCATTAGCAGCCATGAATGCGACCGATGACGACATAAAATCGATTCGACTAGCTCTCGAACGCAATTTTTTTGATAACGCCAACGGTAGACGTAACTGCGTCGGGGACCGATTGCTGCATATCCGCATAGCAGAAGCATCAAGCAACGCTGCCTACGCACTTATCATCAAGCACCTACTTGGCCATCAATATGGCCCTATGTTCCGTCGTCTTCAGGATCTGTACATGGAAACAGATATGCCTCAGCGCTCCCAAGGCGATCATGAGCAGATCGTCAAGGCGATTGAAAATCGTGACCCGACCGCTGCCCGCCATGCAATGGAAGCCCACTTAGACCATGTTTTAAGTGTTTTCTTTGCCGAGTAAACCGTGATTCAAAAATAAACATTAACGGCCTAATCTACTCGCCACATAGACCCGAAACCGCCGATTATCAGCAAGCGTTTCAAAGCTGCCAAAAGCCTCGGTGAGAAGGTCCGGATAAGGCAAGAACACATTGGCGACCATGATGAGACGCCCACGGTTAGCAAGATGCTTAGGCGCTTGGCGAATCAAGCGTTGGCTGGGCCCGTAGCTTACGTCTCGCTCTTGATGAAACGGCGGGTTACTAATAATAAAATCGTAGGTTTCGCTTTCCAATGCGCTATACACATCGCTTTGCAAAGCGTGCCCATTAACCTGATTAGCCTCTAGCGTGCGATGCGTTGCCTCTACAGCAAAAGCGCTGACATCCACGGCGGTTACCGCATGACCCCGCTTGGCAAGCCAGGCGCTAATAATGCCATCGCCACAGCCCATATCGAGAATACGTTGAGGCGCTTTAGGCAGCTCTTTTTCCAGACTGTCCAATAGTAGCAGCGTGCCTTCATCTACCTTGCCATGACCAAAAACGCCGGGATGGCTAACCAGCGTTAAGCCCAAAGCATCAAAGCGCTGCCAAGCGTCTTCCAGGGTATTCTCAAGCGCGATGGTGCGTGTGGCAAAGAGGGAACAGCGCCGCGCGTTATCGCGCTTGTCACACATCATCCCCCGCTCTGCGAGTACGTTAGGCACACGTTTCACGCCACCACTGTGCTCACCGACAATCTCAATGGCCGTGCCCATGGGTAGCACGCTGCATAGCCACTCAAGCCACCAAATGCCTAGCTGATGCGCTTTAGGCCAGAACAACACTATCTCGCCGTGGGTAACGGCATTTTCAGGCAGCGCGAAGGGGCTAAACGCTCCCTTATCGGCAGCTTGCCACTCGCTTAGCACACCAAGATCCCCACTGATAACGCCTGCGGATTGCGCGATTAACCAGGCATCAACCGGTGGCGCTACGACCATAAGTGCCGTGTACTCATCCTGTTGACGTTCCAGCAGCTGGCAGGCAGGTGATTGGGCACTCATTGGGAAGTCTCCGGTTTAATCAACGTGTAGAGTAAATAACGACCCAGCCGCCAGTGCGGGTCTTGTTGGCAGTACTTCTTTTCGAGCGCCAGCAGCGTTTCACGCTCTTTGTCGCTGGCGGGTGGCAGGCGTAGGTAATCCTGAAACACACGGATACCCGCAACGCTTGCCACTTCAAGACTGTTTTCCGCCCCCCACTCAACTACCTCAGCATGGGTGACCGGCGAAATAGGCGTTAAGCGCTGCCGCTTGCCCATGCCTTCCAAACGATCACTTAGCGCCTTTTCCAGATTGCCTTTCACCGCGTTGGAAAAGCGCAGCGCATCGCGGTTAAACACCATCAGGCTCAACTGCCCGCCGGGCGCGAGCAGGCTTGCCAGGCTAGCCATCGCTGAGCGCGGGTCGCCCAACCACTCAAGCACCGCATGGCAGGTAATCAATGGCCAAGGGCCCGGCGCTTGCTGGCGTAAATCCTGAAGCGGGGCATGCACGTAGGCCATCGCCTCGCTAGGCAGCCGTTTAGCTTCACTGTGCCAATGCTTGGCATACGTAAGCATATCCAGCGAGGGCTCGGCCATAGTGACCGGGTGCTGGCGTTCGGCAAACCACGCCGCCTGCTGACCTAACCCGCCGCCGACATCCAGTACGGGCTGCTGAGTTAGTTCAAGCATTTGCGGCAGCAAGTAATCCAGCATCGCCAAGCGCAGCTCGCCGCGAGGCGCCTGGTAAAGCGAGCGTGAAAACTTGTCGACCAGACCGTCAAAGTAGCGGTCTCCAGCGTCGTTTAATTCATAGGTTGGATGCATGCATAAGGCCAAGCGGCATAGTAAAGCCGCGTAGTTTACCCTGCCTAAGAGCGGAACGCTTGCAGCGGTAATTGATGCTGCCAGGCATCGTGCCGTTCCAATGCCGCAGCTAGCTGTAAGAGCTGTTTATCTTCACCAAACCGCCCGACTATTTGCACGCCTACCGGTAGACCATTGACGGCCATATGCAAAGGCACTGACATGGCGGGCTGGCCGGTCAGATTGGCTAATTGGGTGAACGGCGTGCGGCCAAGGGCATCCACCGCCAGCCTCTTTAACAAGCCTGCCTTTAGCGCCAGCGATGATGCCCCAGGAATGGCCAGCACAGACATTAAGCGTTCACGTGTCGCGGATGGATAGAGCTCGCCAATTTCAGGGGCGGTATCTGCGGTGACCGGCATCACCAGCGCATCAAAGCGTTGATGAAAACGGCTCATCTGTTCAGCGGCAACGTGCCAATGGCGTTTCGCCAGCTCGTAATCCTGTGCTAATAGTTTGCTTCCTAATCGGCCGATGGCACGTGTAGAGGGTTCAATCGCCAAGCGATGAGTGGGCACACCGGTTTGCTGGCTAATCCAGCGAAGGTCCGCTGCCAAGTGGCCAAGGTAAAGTGTTAAGTAGCTATCTGCCAGGGCTTCACCATCCACCGGCGGATCGCACCACTCCACCTCATGGCCCATTTCCGTTAGCGCAGCGGCGGCTTTATTAACCGCTGTTTTTACTTCCGAGCTTAACTGCGTGCCCAAGCCACGGCTTAAAGGCTCGCCCAGCGATACCGCAATACGTAATCGCTTAGGCGAGGACGCTAATGCCGTTACGAAGCCGGTTTCAGAGCGCACCGGGTACGGGCCGGAAGGTGCCATACCGTTCACCTTCTCCAACAGCGCCGCACTATCTCGTACGCTGCGCGTCAACGCATGCTCAATGACCGCCCCCTGCCACACTTCCCCATGGCTTGGGTCAAGCGGCATCCGCCCACGCGTGGGTTTAAAGCCAAAAAGTCCACAGTAGCTGGCAGGAATACGGATGGAGCCACCACCGTCCCCGGCCAACGCCAACGGCACAATTCCGCTAGCCACTGCCACGGCTGCACCGCCGCTGGAGCCACCGGGTGAATACCCCTTCCGCCACGGGTTAACAGGGTGCGGAAAGGCTTTAGGCTCGGTAATTCCCATCAATCCCAATTCAGGCGTGGCTGTTTGCCCAATAACGACCAAGCCCGCCGCTTTTGAGCGGTGGATAATCGGAGAGTCCTCTTTAGGTCGCCACTGAGATAACGCTGCACATCCGGAGGCCAAGGGTTCACCGGCCAACCCCATCAACAGATCTTTACTCAAGGTGGGCACTCCACCAAAGAGCGCGTCATCGGCGATCTCCTCGCTCTCACGCCGGGCTTTCTCAAATCGCGTTCTAACGACCGCTTTTAGGGCAGGATTTAGTGCTTCAATCGCCTTAAAGGCAGCCTCCAGAACGTCTGCGCGGCTCACCTCCCGGCGGCGGATCAGTTCGGCAAGGCCGGTGGCATCATATTGCTGGTACTCGTGGGACTGCATTACGTTCGCCTATTATGCTTTTCTCTACATCCTAGCAGAGGCCGTCTGCTTAATTTTTCTTAACTATATGTTTTCGCCGACTCTTCTACTGAGCCTTAAGGCGTATTGCCTTTAAACCCAAAACTCACTATGTTGGAGCCAATTGGGAACGTTCCCATTTTACTGTTTAATGGATAGCCAACATGCCCCCTGCCTCTGTGCGCGCCACACTTATTGAAGTCGCTAAGCTGGCGGGCACGTCTAAAACCAGCGTATCGCGCTTTTTCGGCCCGGAGCGCGAACGGCTAACGCCCAGCCTTCAAGCGCGCATTGCCAACGCCGCCACGACGCTGGGCTACCAGCCTAATTTAATGGCACGCGGTCTCAAGGGAGGCGGCTCGCGCCTACTGGGCGTACTGGTGGCCGATATCCGCAATCCGTTCTCAGTGGCAGTTGTCCACGGCATAGAGCAAGCGGCTCGGACTCACGGTTATTCATTAATCGTCTGCAATACCGATAACGACCCAGAACGAGAACAGCAGCACCTGCGCCTGCTGACGTCGTATCAGGTAGAAGGCTTGATGATTAATGCTGCCGGGCAGCCTGAAGCGCAGTTACAGGCACTCATGCATAGCGGCGTCCCCCTCGTGCTACTTGACCGCGAAGTTCATCAACTTGACGTTGATGTGATCGGGCTTGATAACGCGCTAGCGATTGATATGGCACTGGGTCACCTTGTGCAACAAGGGTATCGTTCCCTTCTCTATGTCAGTGAGTCGCCTGCACATGCCAGTACCCGCCAGGAACGGCTACAGCGCTTTAACCAGCAAGCAGAGAGCTTAGGGATCAAAAGTCAGACGCTAATACTGGACAATGCAGCACCTCACATTGAAACGTTAGCCAACTTTAACCAGCACACTGCCTCATCACCAGGCGCTGTTTTATGCGCTAACGGTAACGTCACGCTCGCTATGACACGCAGTTTTCAACAGTTGGGCATCCCTTTGGGCCCTACCGGTTTAATGGGAATTGACGAACTGGATTGGTGTGAGCTGATAACGCCAGGCATCACCACCCTGGCCCAGCCTACCGATGATATCGGCCATGCTGCCGTCAGTTGCCTGCTCAACCAGCTTAACGGCTCAGCGCAGGCATCGCCCGTACGCTACCGCCATGCGCCGCGTTTACAGATCCGCGGCAGTACAACGCTTTAGCCAAATCCTTAACACCCTTAAAAAGAGAATATCCTGATGGCAAATACAACGTTCTCCTCCCCACGGATACTGACTTTTGGCGAAGCCATGGCCATGCTGGTGGCGAATACACCGGGTGATCTAGCAGAAGTCGAAAGCTTTCATCGCCGTTTAGCAGGCGCCGACAATAACGTCGCCATTGGCCTTTCGCGCCTGGGTTTTCACGTTGGCTGGTTGAGCCGAGTGGGCACCGACAGCCAGGGCAGGTTTATTCAGCAGTCTTTAAAAGCTGAAGGAGTTGACGACCGGTATATTCAGCTTGATGAACACCACCCCACCGGGCTGATGTTCAAAGAGCGCGCAGAAAACGGTGCCGACCCACGGGTTGAGTACTTCAGGCGCGGCAGTGCCGCCAGCCACTTAAGCATTGAAGATGCCGCTTCCATCGATTTTCAGTCGCTCACTCATCTGCATGCTACCGGCATTACCCCTGCGCTTTCTAAAAGCGCCCTGGAATTAACCCGCCACTTGATGCAGCAGGCACGCCAAAGCGGCGCCAGCATTTCCTTCGACCCCAATTTACGCCCGTCACTTTGGCCCAGCGAAGCTGTCATGCGTGATACCTTAAATGAGCTGGCAAGTCTGGCTGACTGGGTACTACCGGGACTTTCCGAAGGGCGGCTTTTGACCGGCTGCGAATCGCCCGAAGCGATTGCCGATTTCTACCTTGAGCGCGGTGCCAAGGCCGTTATCATCAAGCTGGGGCCAGAGGGCAGCTATTATCGCGGCACGCTGGGAGGCTCTTTGGAAAGCATCAACGTGCCCGGCCAGCCGGTCGCCAACGTTGTTGATACCGTAGGGGCTGGCGATGGCTTCGCGGTCGGTGCGATCAGCGCACTGCTGGATGGCCTAACTGCTCGTGATGCGCTTAAACGTGGCAATCTGGTAGGCGCCCAGGCCGTACAAGTCGTCGGTGATATGGAAGGTTTGCCCACCAGGGACAAGCTGGAACAACTTGAGCACTAAGGTCACATGTAACAATCACAACACGAGGAGATAGCATGAAAAAAAGTATCATTGTGACAGGACGACTTGGCGATCCACTAAAAGAAACGCTAGCGCAACACTTTGAGCTTATTGAGCACTCAGGGCCACTTGATCCCACTCAGCAAGATGTGCTCGACATGCTATCGAAGGCACACGGCATTATCGGCTCAGGACTGCCCATTACACCTGAATTACTGGATGCGGCGCCCGCGCTTGAAGTTATTTCGACAATTTCGGTGGGTTACGACAGCATCCCCGTGGATGAGTTAACCAAGCGTGGCATTCTGCTGTGCAACACGCCTGATGTGCTCACTGAAACGACCGCTGATACCGGTTTTGCGCTGGTGATGGCCTCAGCACGCCGGGTAACAGAGCTTGCCGAATGGGTAAAAGCGGGCAACTGGAAAGCTAGCCTTGGCCCTGATCACTTTGGTAACGACGTACACGGAAAAACGCTGGGCATGATAGGTTTTGGACGCATCGGCCAAGCGGTTGCCCAGCGCGGTGCGCTCGGCTTTGGCATGTCAATCCTCTACTCCAACGCGTCTCCCAAACCTGAACGCGAAGCAGAGCTAGGTGCCAAGCGCTGTGAGCTTAACGAACTGTTGGAAAAATCAGACTTTGTCTGTGTGACCGTCCCGCTAACCGCAGAGACCAAGCACCTAATCGGTGCCGACGAGTTTGCACGCATGAAGTCCTCAGGTATTTTCATCAACATTGCTCGCGGTAAAGTCGTCGATGAATCAGCGCTAATTGACGCACTTGAGAAAGGCACCATTAAAGCAGCGGGTCTGGATGTCTTCGAGCAGGAACCGCTGCCAGCCACCTCCCCTCTACTTAACATGACCAACGTCGTCGCCCTGCCCCATATTGGGTCCGCAACACATGAGACTCGCCAGGCAATGGCTCAGCGCGCCGTGGATAATATTCGCTTGGCCCTACAGGGCAAGCCTCCCATTAACCTGGTTAACGAGGACGTACGCCAATGAGTCCTGCTATGCCCAGAGCAACGCCCAGCGCAACGACCGCCGATTACTGCCTACTGTTTGACAGCGATGGCACGCTGGTAGACAGCGAAGTACTCCTTGCAGAGGTAATGGGCGACATTCTTCCGGAGTTCGGCCTACCGTTCTCTGCGCGTCAGTATATGGAAGAGTTTCGTGGAGTACGCTTTCACACGATAGTCAATACGTTAGAAGCGCGCTTTCAGCCCCTCACAGAAGACCAAGCGGCGACGCTTGAAGCCGGTATGCGGACACGCATGGAAGCCCGCATGCGGGCAGAGCTTGAACCCATCGCTGGCATTCCAGATGCGCTTGATCAATTAAGCAGCTACGCCAAAGCCGTGGTATCTAACGGCCCCGAGCGCAAGATCCGCTGTGCCATGGAAAGCACTGGTTTAGGCCACCATTTTAAAGGGAATTTATTCAGTGCTTATACTCTGAATGTCTGGAAACCCGACCCCGAGCTTTACCGCAAGGCGGCGGCGGCAATGGGCTACGCACCCGAGCAGTGCATTGTGATCGACGATGCGGCCGTAGGCGTAGAAGCCGGGTTGGCTGCAGGTATGCACGTTATCCATATTAACCACTTTCCCGATGAAGAGAGCACGCCCGAAGGCGCCATTGGCATTCAGCATGCCAATGAACTGCCAGCAGCTATCGCGCGCTTAAATCTTTAATGGAAGTAGCATAGCCCCCTCCTTTCCCATCATTCATGCTACCGCTAGGCATATTTACTCTGCCTAGCGGCGCGATTACCTGTCTACTTACTTAATCCTCTTTTTTATATCAAGACCATGGTCGCATAGCTCAAACATTGACCTGTGCAGGAATGGCGCTAAGCTTGGTCATAACTCAAATATAAAAATCTATTTTATACTTGAGCTATAACGATTATGGCATAAAAAAAACATCAAAATACAACGGAGAGCCTTCCATGCGCCTAACCCACCTGATGATGGCCAGCCTTGCTATCGGCTTCACGACATCTCTGCAAGCTGCTGACTTCACATTCAAATACGCTCATTCTCAAACCGATGATGCCCCGCGATCTGAGTCCATGCGTTACTTCAAAGAAGCACTTGAAGAGCGCAGTGATGGGCGTATCGCGGTAGAACTCTATTTCAATGGCACGCTAGGGAAAGAGGAAGACGTACTTCAACAAGTCCAGATGGGGCTTATTCAAGGCTATCGCGGTGGCTTGTTTGCTCAAGCTAACCCCGCCTACCTGATCTATACCATGCCGTTTCTGTTCACCACGCCGGAACAGGCCATTGACGTTATGGAAGGCGAGCTGGGCCAAGCCATTAATGAAGGCGCACATGCAAATCAGCTGCATATACCGGTGACCGGAGTTGCAGGCGGCATGCGCCAGTTAACCAACAACGTTCGCGCCGTTAATCAAGTTGATGACCTCCGTGGTTTGAAAATTCGTACCCCGCCGCTGGCTCCCACGTTGCTGGCGTTTGAAGCGTTAGGAGCTTCCCCACAGCAAGTGCCTTATACCGAAACCTATATGGCAATGCGCACAGGCGTAGTCGATGGTCAGGAAAATCCGCCCTCCAATATCGCTGATATGAAATTCCATGAAGCTCAGGAGTACATGTCATTACTGAACTGGCAAATCCATCCTGACCCCTTCTTTATCAGCGCTCAGTGGTACGACCAGTTACCGGAAGACCTGCAGTCAATCGTTGACGACGTGGCTCAGGAGACGATGACGCGCTCCAACGAAATTTGGCTAGCCTCCGAAGCCAACTACCTCGACACACTTGGCGAGCACATGAGCATTAATGATATCGCCGACGAACACCGCCAAGGTTTTGTGGATGCCGTCGTTCCTGTTTGGGAGCACTTTGTTGAACGTGGTGACTTTAGCCAGGAGCAGTTAGAGCAAGTACTCACGCTGACCGATCAAGCCGAGGTATTGGAGTAATGAACCCTCCTCCACTGGCGCAACCGATGGCGGAAGATACCGTTTTGATGCGGGTAATGCGCCGCTTCGCTAGCCTATTGGAAAATCTTATTGCCGCATTAATTGCGGCGGTTTTCCTGCTCTGCTTGACACTGGTGATATTACGCTACGTATTCAGCATTGGCTTTGCCGGTGCTGAAGAGGTGATGCGCTTTCTATTTGTGTATTCCACCGCAATGGGGGCATCGGTCGCCATTTTGCGCGGCGAGCATATCCGTATCAGCGTGCTTGTGGATGCGCTGCCTACGTCAATAGCCGTCTGGCTCAACCGCTTACGCCATATACTCGTGATGGTATTCAATGGCTATTTGGCATGGCTCAGCATTAGCTGGATTGGGCAAGTGGGTCGCTTCCGCTCCGCCGTACTGGATGTGCCCAATTGGGTAGTGCAAATCAGCGTCCCTATTGGCGCGCTACTGGTCATCCTATTTTCTTTGGCGGTGCTAATGGGTGGAGAACGGCCCTCCGCTCAACGAGAAGACGCGCAGGAGAGCCAAGCATGATCTTACTGCTAGTTAGCCTAATAGTGCTTCTACTGATAGGAGTGCCCATCGCCTATTCGCTGGGGCTTTCGGGGTTGGTCTATTTTTTGATCATGCAACCAGGCTTGATTGGCGTGCTGCCCCAGCGGGTGCTGTCCGGAATGGATTTGTACACCATGATTGCCCTGCCGTTGTTTATTTTGATGGGATTGGTGATGAACGCTTCAGGCATTACCTCTCGCTTAATCGACTTCTGTTTGATGTTGGTAGGTCGTTTCCCTGGTGGTTTGGGGCACGTCAATATCTCAACATCGATGATTTTTGGGGGCATATCAGGCTCTTCTGTGTCTGATACGGCCTCGGTAGGTTCCTCCATGATTCCGGAGATGGCACGTAAAGGATATAGCGTCGAAACCGCCAGCGGTATTACCGTGGCCTCCTCCACCATGGGAATGATCATTCCACCCAGTGTACCCATGGTAATTTTCGCCGTTACCGCTCAGCAGTCTATCGGCACCATGTTTATGGCGAGCCTTGTACCTGGTTTACTGATTGGCTTGCTGATGATGGGCATTATTGCGCTAATGGCCGGTCGCCAAGGCTACCCTCGTGCCCACACAGGATTAACCTCTCAACAGCGCCGTCAGGTAATTCAACGTGCGGTACTCGCCCTATTAATTCCCCTGTTTGTCGTGGGTGCGGTGGTCGGTGGTGTCGCGACAGCCACTGAATCTGCCGCGTTAGGCGTGGGCTATGCGCTTTTTCTAGCATTGGTAGTCTTTAAAAGCCTCAAGCTGCGTGAACTGCCTGCACTATTTCGCTCTGCCGTCATGACCAGCGCCACAGTGATGATCATTATCGCCATGAGCCAGCTATACGTGTGGATTCTCTCGATGGAGCAGATTCCCCAACTATTGGCAGGCTTTTTAGGCGGGCTGGATCTTACCCCGATTTTACTCCTGCTGGTCATTGCTGCTGCCGTGCTACTGATCGGTACCTTTATTGATGTAACCCCTGCGATTTTGCTGATTACCCCAGTGGTGCTGCCGGTACTTGCCCTGGCCAATATTTCCCCCGTGCAGTTTGGCGTATTGCTGATTAGTGGCTTGGCTATTGGCTTGGTCACGCCACCGGTAGGCATGTGTCTGAACGTATGTTCATCCATTACCGGCCTCTCGATTGGACGTATTTTCCGTGGCGCTTTGCCGTTTCTCCTCGCAAACCTTCTGGTGATGCTGCTGGTAATAGCTTTTCCGATCATCACCCTTTGGCCGCTCACACTATTCTCGTGAGCCCATTTACTTTCATCATTTAAGGAAACTCATATGGATATTCGCCAAGCACTTCATAGCGATCATTTTAAAACCCTCGATACTCAGGAATTGCGTGACAAAATGCTGGTTACCGAGATTATGGTACCTGGCCAAATGTCACTAACCTATAGCCATGTTGACCGCATTATTGTTGGTGGCGCAGTACCCACTGATTCGCCGCTTACCCTGAGCGGTGGCAAAGAACTTGGCGTTGACTATTTTCTAGAGCGGCGGGAAATGGGCGTTATTAACATTGGCGCGCCCGGACGCATTACTGTCGACGGTGAAACGGTTGAGCTCGGCACCCACCACGGCCTGTATATTCCCAAAGAGAGCCGTGAGGTCAGTTTCGAGAGCCTTGATGCGAGCAAGCCTGCGCGCTTTTATATCAACTCAACGCCTGCCCATGTACGTTACCAGCTACGCCATATCCGCCCGGAAGATGCCTCGCCCACCACCCTTGGCGACCCTGAAACCGGCAATGTGCGTACCATTAATAAGTACCTGCATACCGATGTGCTGGATACCTGCCAGCTATCCATGGGGCTAACCCAGTTAGAGCCCGGCAGTATGTGGAACACCATGCCCTGCCATACTCACGAACGGCGCATGGAAGTGTATTTCTACTTTGACTTGAGTGAAGACGATGTGGTGTTCCACCTGTGCGGCGAACCCCAAGAGACCCGGCATATCGTGGTTGCCAACGAACAGGCCGTGATTCACCCCAGTTGGTCGATTCACTGCGGCTTTGGCACTCGCCGCTACACCTTCATTTGGGGTATGTGCGGTGAAAACCTGACCTACGATGATATGGATTTTATCGCTTCTAAAGAGCTGCGCTAAACCACTACTCAGGGAGAGTGACCAATGACGCTATTTTCACTGAACGGCCAGGTTGCCATGGTGACTGGTTGCAACAAAGGGCTGGGGCAGGGAATTGCCATTGCACTGGCACAGGCGGGTGCCGATATTGTGGGGGTCAACCGCAGTCCTGCTGATGACACCCGCCAGCAGGTCGAGGCCCTAGGGCGCCAGTTTTACGACATTACCGCTGAGCTGGGCAGCCAATCGCCTAGCGAGATTGTCTCACAGGCGATCACACAAGCGGGCAAGGTAGATATCCTGGTCAACAATGCGGGAATTATTCGCCGAGCGGCAGCCGTTGAGTTTTCAGAGCAAGACTGGGATGACGTCATTGACGTTAATTTGAAAGCCGCTTTTTTTCTCGCGCAACAGGTGGCCAAACATCTTATCGAGCGTAAAACGCCGGGCAAGATCGTCAATATCGCTTCATTACTATCGTTTCAGGGCGGCATTCGTGTGCCCTCCTACACCGCCAGCAAAAGCGGTATTCTTGGTCTAACACGTCTACTCGCTAATGAGTGGGCGGGTCATGACATCAACGTGAATGCCATCGCCCCTGGCTATATGGCTACCGACAACACCCAAGCATTGCGCGACGACCCCCAGCGCCACGCTGAAATTCTTGGCCGAATCCCCGCTGGACGCTGGGGCACGCCCGAAGACTTAGCAGGCGCTGTGATATTCTTATGCTCCGATGCCGCCCGCTATGTACATGGGCATACCCTGGCAGTAGACGGCGGTTGGCTGGCACGCTAACCAAGCATTTTGGTTAATTAACATTACCATCAACGAGCGATTGGCAATTACGTAAGGAAGCTTGAATGAAGGAGAAGGCTGAAACGCAGTACCACGCCCCTGCCTTAGAGAAAGGGTTGGATATTTTGGAGCTGCTTGCTCAGTCTTCCCAGCCGTTAAGCACCCAAGCGATCGCCGAGCAGATCGGCCGTAAAACCAATGAGATGTACCGCATGCTGATGGTGCTGCGGGATCGCGGCTACGTCAGCATGGATGATAGCGGTAGCCGCTATCAGCTAACCCTAAAGATATTCGAAATGGCCCACCGCTTCCCTCCCACCAAGCGGTTAGTGCAGGCTGCGCTGCCACGCATGGAGGAGCTGTGCCATGAAATTTCCCAGTCATGTCATCTTAGTGTTGCACGCCCTGGCCATCTATTGGTTGTGGCTCAGTATGAAAACCCCGACAAGATGGGTTTTGGTCTCCGTTTAGGAGCCAAAATAGATATTTGCGGCTCCGGTTCAGGAGCCGTTATGCTGGCCTTTCTGGATGAGCCACGGCGGGCACGGGTACTGGCTACCAGCGATGCCACGGTAGAAGAAGTGGTTAGAACACGTGCTCTATTTGACCCGATCCGTCAGCAGGGTTACCACATTGGCCCCAGCCCTCAGGTTCAAGGGCTAACCAACATCAGCTTTCCTGTCTTTGGTGTTCATGAGGTGATTGAAGCCGTTATCACCATCCCTTACCTCACGCTGATTCCAGAAGCGATGCACCGGGAAGTTCCCAGCATCGACCGCTGCCGTGAACAGTTAGGAGAACTAGCAAACGTCCTGACAATGGCTATTGGCGGGCGCCTACCAAAAGATACAACGAGCTAAAAGCAGGTAGTCAAATGCTCTTTAACGTTTAAGTCATTATCGACTAACACATGCCGCTAGGGTTGGGGCTACTACTATTGGTAGCGGGCCTTTCCGCCACTATGTCGAGCGCCATGCTGGGTCGTTACAAAAAAGCCCCGCTGCCCCATTAAGTCAGCGGGGCTTTTTTGTCCTTATAACGATTTTGTGCTGATGGCGATGGCTTATCCGGCAGTTAGCTGGCGCACGGCGAGCTCCACGCCGCGTAGCTCAGCGAGCCCGCGCATACGGCCATAAAGCGGGTAGCCCGGTGCGGTTTTACGCTGCTGATCGTCAAGAATATGGTGGCCATGGTCGGGGCGTAATGGCAAACGCGCTCCGCCCTCTTTTTCACGGCGACGCTCCTCTTCGACCAATGCCTGAATAACACCGACCATATCAACGTTACCTTCCAGGTGCGGTGCTTCGTGGAACGAACGTGGGTCCGCCTCGCGCTTTGTGGCACGCAGGTGGATAAAGTGAATATGCGGGGCAAAGTGGCGAGCCATAGCAACCAGGTCGTTGTCTTCACGAACACCATAAGAGCCGGTGCAAAACGTTAAGCCATTGGCCGGGCTGGGCACATGATCCACCACCCACTGCGCATCCTGATGCGTTGAAACTACCCGTGGCAAACCGAGAAGCGATCGGGGCGGATCATCCGGGTGAATCGCCATTCGGATACCGACTTCTTCAGCCACTGGAATAATCGCTTGTAAAAAGTAGCCAAGATTTTCGCGCAGCTTTTGCGCATCAATCTCGGCATACTCCGCCAGTACATCCCGAAACTGTTCCAGCGTATAGTGCTCTTCCGCCCCAGGCAGCCCGGCGATCAGTGTCGTCACCAGCTTGTCGCGGGCGGTCTGATCAAGCGTCTCAAGGTAGCGTTGGGCCATACGCTTATCCGCTTCGCTATACTCAGCCTCGGCCCCTGGCCGCTTAAGAATATAGAGATCAAACGCCGCAAACGCGGTGTGATCAAAGCGCAGCGCCAGCGCACCATCCGGCAGTGCATGGACGAGATCGGTTCGCGTCCAGTCGAGCACCGGCATAAAGTTGTAACAAACGGTGTCGATACCGCAAGCTGCCAAATTACGTAGCGTTTGGCAGTACGTAGCAATCAACGCATCGCGCTCGGGCAGGCCCTGCTTTATCGCTTCATGGACCGGCACACTCTCAACCACCGACCAGCGAAGCCCGGCGGTCTCAATCAGGTTCTTGCGCGCTTGAATAGCCTCGACCGGCCACACTTGGTGATTAGGTATTTCATGCAGTGCCGTCACAATGCCGGTCGCACCGGCCTGGCGAATTTCTTCAAGACGTATCGCATCGTTAGGGCCGAACCAGCGCCAGGTATGCTCCATAAATAACTCCCTATCCTTCGATGCCTAGCGCTGCTAACGCGGCATTTAACCCATCTTGCGTTAAGGCGCGATAGGCCGCTACTACGTCGTCGACAAACGGCTGATGTGTTGCCAACGCGGGCGGTACCACTTCGTCCATGGCTAAAAATGCGTTTACCAACGCGACCGGCTGGCCACCGTGAGTCTGATGTAGCTCAG
Source organism: Halomonas sp. 111 (assembly GCF_052379685.1). NCBI lineage: Bacteria > Pseudomonadati > Pseudomonadota > Gammaproteobacteria > Oceanospirillales > Halomonadaceae > Halomonas > Halomonas sp. 111. The sequence continues at coordinate 8,266 of NZ_JBQSYV010000003.1, read as the reverse complement.
CAAACTGCTTTGCCATGGGATCATCAACGGTATAAAGCTTGCCGTTTAGCTCTTGGCCATCGGTATAACGAATCCACCCAGCCATTCCTAATGCAGTGCAAGGCGATGCCTGACCCGCTTGAATACGCTCAAGAGCGCCGCTCAGCCAGCGCTGGGGCAGCTTCTGGCTGCCGTCCATGGCGATCTGCTGCAAACGGTGGCGCAAGCTGTCATTGGTAAAGCGTGAAAGTAGCGAATCAGCGTACGCCGCAAGGTCAGTGCCTTCGGGCATATTAAGCGTCGGTGCGGCTTCTTCCAGCATGTAGCGGCGCAGCAGCGCGCGCAGTGCCGGTTGGTTGATGCCGTCATACACCGTTTCAACACCTTCCAAAGCACCCAGATAGGCCAGCAGAGAATGGCTACCGTTCAACATTCGCAGCTTCATGGTTTCAAACGGGGCAACATCGGCGACCATTTCTACGCCGTCGGCCTCCCAGCTTGGCCGCCCGGTGGGGAAGTTGTCCTCTACCACCCACTGCGAGAATGCCTCACCCACCACGGCATTAGGATCAGCAACACCCAAGGCAGCCAAGCGCTCAAAGTCAGCGTCGGTCATCGCAGGCACAATGCGGTCGACCATGGAGCTTGGAAACGCCACTTCAGCATCAATCCACTCGGCAAGTTCGGCGCTGCGCTGCTGGGCAAGCTTAACCACGGCTTTACGAGTACGCTGACCGTTGTGTGGCATGTTATCGCACGAAAGCACGGTAAACGGTGCCACGCCCGCGGCGTGCCGCCGAGCCAGCGCTTCAACCAGTAAGCCAGGAGCGGTCCGCGGCTCGCTAGGTGAGGCGATATCGCCCGCTACCATGGGGTCATCCAGGCGCAGCTCACCGCTGGCCGGGTTCAGGAAATACCCTTTTTCCGTCACGGTCAGCGTGACAATACGCGTCGCTGGCGCCGCCAGCCGCTCAAGCAGCGCGTCTCTATCCCGCCCCCAGTTGCCCGACGCATCGCGGCCGGAAAACAGCGTTTCTTCAATCACGCCGATCTCGCGTAGCGTCAGCGTCTGGCTGTCGGCATATTCCGCCACCTGATAGTGGTAACCCGCCTTGCGCAGGCTATCTACCAGGTCAACACTCGAGCGTAAATTGGCGCTACATACGCCCCACTCGCCATCGCCTGTGCGCTGGCGATAGCGCTCAAGATAAACCGCTTGGTGAGCACGGTGAAACGCGCCCAAGCCAAGATGGACAATGCTGATATGGCCGCTGGATTGGCTAGCTTCGATGGTTTGCATGTTCAATGCAGTATTCTCCTTGGCGAGTTATTACACGTCGACATCAAAATAGCGCCGTGCATTATAGAAGCTGATATTGCTAACCAATTCGCCCAGCCAACGCTCATCGCTGGGAAGCTGTCCATCTTCCACCCAACGCCCTAACATACGGCACAAAAGACGCCTAAAGTATTCGTGGCGAGTAAAGGAGAGGAAACTTCGTGAATCCGTCAACATGCCCACAAAGTGGCTTAAAAGCCCAAGCTGGGAAAGCTGGGTCATTTGCCGCTCCATACCATCCAACTGGTCGTTGAACCACCAGCCAGAACCGAATTGAACTTTACCGGGAATGCCGCTGCCCTGAAAATTACCAGCGGTAGTGGCCAGCACTTCATTAAACAGAGGGTTCACGCAATAAAGAATCGTTTTGGGCAATTGATCATTGCGATCCAAGGCATCCAAAAGCTGATTAAGCGGCGCGGCTATGGGTCTGTCATCCATGGAGTCGAAGCCCGCATCCGCGCCTATCTCCCGCCAACCGCGAGTACTGTTATTGCGTAACGGGCCCATATGGTACTGCTGTACCCAACCACGCCGATGGTATTCGCGGCCCAGAAAGACCAGCACTGCCGTCATGAATTGCGCCTGCTCGTGCTCATCAGGCAGCGTGCCATCCAGGCGGCGCTTAAGTATGCCATTTAATTCCGCATCGGTAGCCAAGGCAAACTGGACACGCTCCAAACCATGGTCGGCAATTTTGCACCCATGCGCAGTGAAGTGGTCCATCCGCTGTTCTAAAGCGCTATAGAGTGAGTTGATATCACTTATCTCTATCCCCGCTGCCTTGCCTAATTTCTCAAGATAGGCGGGATAATCAACCGCAGCCGGCTTAAATGCACGGTCAGGCCTGAAGCTTGGCAGCACTTTGACACTGAAACTTGTATCAGAGGCTATTTGCGCGTGATGGCCAAGGTCGTCAGCGGGGTCGTCCGTGGTACCCACCATGCGGACATTCATCTGCTGAAGGATACCGCGAGCGGAGAACTCAGGCTTGGACAGTAGTGAATTGCCCCGCTCCCAAATGGCGTCGGCGGTGGTAGGGGACAGAAGCTGATCGGTTATTCCAAAGGGGCGTCTAAGCTCAAGGTGCGTCCAGTGGTAAAGCGGATTACCCAAGGTATTAGGAACGGTAGCGGCCCATGCTTGAAATTTTTCGTAGTCACTGGCATCGCCGGTGCAAAAACGCTCATCCACACCGTTCCAGCGCATGGCACGCCACTTATAGTGGTCACCTTTCAGCCAGATTTCGGTCAGGTTCTCGAAACGGCGGTCCAAGGCAATATCTTGAGGAGACAGATGGCAGTGGTAATCAAAAATGGGCTCTTTGCTTGCATAGCCGTGGTACAGACGCTTTGCCATTTCGCTATCAAGAAGAAAATCCTCGCCAAGGAATGCTGCCATGAAAACCTCCACTGCCATCGTTACGCCTTAGGGTAGAAAGAAACGAAGCTAGCCACCCCTCGAATTGGTTAGGCCAAAGAGTCGACCCAGACGCACGTATTGTCAACCTTTCGCCCGCCAACTACGACGAAAGACTCATTTAACAATCATATTGGTTAGTCCAATTTAGCAGGCTGTTCTTATCTGGCCCAATGACTACAACGCACAAGTACTCTTTTAAGCAGGTTTTCAGGAGATGGGGCAACATGCATAAAGGCATAATTTCAGTCTTATCGGGCGTTCTATTCGCGCTTTCGGGCTGCTCAATGCCCTCAGAGGTGTCTTCGGGCGTTACTCAAATGAGGCTCGCTCACAACATGAGCGAGAGCCACCCTGTTCATAAATCCTTGGCATATTTCACCGAACGGGTCCGTGAAAAAAGCGGCGGAGAACTGTCGTTCCAGATTTACGCCAATGGTCAGCTTGGCTCTGAACGTGAAGTCATTGAGTTAGTTCAAACCGGCGCCGTGGATGTTACAAAAGTGAGCGCCACCGCGCTTGAGAGCTTTTCTAACATCTACTCTCTGTTCAGCATTCCTTACCTCTTTGCCAACCCTGATCACTACTATCGCGTCATGGATAGCGATATTGCCACCGATATCTATCAGCAAACCGCCGACAATGGCTTTTTTGGTCTGACCTATTACGACTCGGGCATTCGTAATGTTTATACCATTGATACGCCCGTACGGACTCCGGCCGATATGCGTGGTTTAAAGTTGCGCGTTCAGCCCAGTCAAACTGCGCTGGAAATGACCCGTTTAATGGGCGGCGCACCAACGCCCATGGCATACGGAGAAGTATACACGGCGTTACAGCAAGGGGTGATTGACGGCACCGAGAATAACGAAACAGCCTTGACGTCATCCAACCATGGAGAGGTAGCCAAGGAGTACTCCTATACCGCCCATGCCATCGTGCCCGACCTGTTGATTTTCAGCCAACACCGCTGGGAGAGTTTCACGCCACAGCAACAAACATGGCTTAGAGAAGCGGCAATTGAATCCACCGAGTTTCATAAGGAACTCTGGGCTAAAGAGATCGAACAAGCGGTCACAAAAGCGCAGGAAATGGGCGTTAACTTCCATCACGACGTGGATGTGGAAGCCTTCCGTGAATCGGTTGCCCCCATGCACGAAAGAGTTATGGAAAATCCGGTTCTGGCACCTCTTTACAAGCGTATACAAGAACTAACGGAGTCTTGAAGCCATGGTAAACACGATTAATCGCTGGCTGAGCAAAGTCATCACGGTGCTTACATCAGCAATGCTAGTTATCATGGTGCTGGTTGCACTATGGCAGGTGGTGAGCCGCTATTTGCTGAATGATCCCAGCACGTTTTCGCAGGAGTTCCTGCGCTATTCGCTTATCTGGATCACGATGATCGGAGGCGCGCTCGCCTTTCACACTAAAAAGCACATTGCGGTAGAAATGGTGACTAACCGGTTTTCTCCTGGCCTGCAGAAAGCCGCTCGGATTGGCGTACTCGCCTTCCTGATCCTCTTTTCTATTATCGTCATGATTTATGGGGGTGTCTGGCTGGTCTCTTTAACCATGTCCCAGCAGACCGTCTCTCTTGGCATACCGATGGGATATATCTATCTCTCCCTACCCATCTCGGGCGTTCTAATCCTTTGGTTTTGTATTTCAGAGCTTATTAATGCCAGCGCCGGAATCCCCCACGATTTCGATCAAACCTTAGACGTTTAATACACAATTAAGGCATTTGAGCCATGACAATTATTGCAGGTTTCAGTCTACTCATTTCTTTCTTTATCCTTCTTTTTATCGGGGTACCAATCGCCATCAGTATGGCGGGTGCTTCCATCGTAACAATGCTACTGATCGCTCCGTTTGATGTTGCGGTATTTACCTCAGCACAAAAAATGGTGACCGGCATTGATAGCTTCACGCTACTCGCCGTTCCTTTCTTTTTGCTTACCGGCATCATTATGAACCAGGGGGGGATCGCACTTCGCTTGGTCAATGTGGCCAAGCTCTTCACGGGGCGCTTACCCGGCTCTCTTGCGCACACTAATATTGTCGGCAATATGCTGTTTGGCTCACTTGCAGGCTCTTCTGTGGCCTCTGCGGCGGCGATCGGTAAAGTCATGCAGCCACTGCAAGAGAAGGAAGGTTATGACCGTAAGTTCTCTGCCGCGGTTAATATTGCCTCAGCCCCCACGGGGTTAATTATCCCACCCACCGGGCTTTTCATTATTTACTCCCTGGTTAGCGGTGGCACCTCAGTGGCTGCGCTATTTTTAGCAGGCTACATCCCAGGCATACTCTGGGGAATGGCGACCATGGCGGTGGCCTACATCATTGCCAAGCAAAGAGGCTATACCACGCCACATAAAGTTCCCTTGCGCGCTGCCATGAAAGTACTGTGGGACGCCGTACCCAGCCTGTTTTTAATCATCATTATTATCGGCGGTATTACAGGTGGCATATTTACCGCCACCGAGGCGTCGGCAGTGGCCGTGCTGTATGCGTTACTGCTCTCTTTCGCCTATCGCAGCTTATCGATTAAGCAACTGCCCGGCATACTCAAGGAAACAGCAGAGCTTACCGTTGTCATCATGTTCCTTATCGGCACATCCGCCATGCTGGCGCTAGTGATGGCTTTCACGGGGATTCCAGCGGCTATCAGTGAAGGTATTTTGTCGCTTACCGATAACCCCATTCTGATTCTCATAATGATCAATATTATCTTGCTATTGATTGGCACGTTTATGGATGTCACGCCGGCCATATTGATCTTTACTCCGATCTTTTTACCCGTGGTGTCGGAATTTGGCATGAGCCCTGTGCACTTTGGTGTCGTGCTCATCGTAAACTTGTGTATCGGCAACATCACGCCTCCCGGCGGCAGCGCGCTGTACGTTGGCAGCAAGGTAGGCAAAGTCAAAATGGAAGAAGTGATCAGGCCTCTTTTACCGTTTTATGCGGCGGTCATCGCGGTCCTCATGCTGATAACGCTACTGCCGATTCTCAGCGAATGGCTTCCGCGCCTAGCCGGCCTCATGTAATTTTGAAGGATTGACCTCGATGAATATTCAAGAGCGCTATTGCTTTCACTTAGCCAAGACTCAGCAAAACCACCTCATCTTTGCATCAAGGGATGAAGACGTGAAGGCCCACTTCTTTATCCTTGAGGAGGGCATATTTCGCGTACTTTTTGAAAAACAAACAGGACTTGAGGTTGGTAAGACCTGGAGTATTGCGCCAGGCCAAGACGATCTTCCTCATCGTGGCCGAGACAGGTTCAGTACCGAGCACTTTAGTTTGCCGAGCTACACGCTATCTGAGGATGAACAGAGCTTTGCAATCCAAACTCGCCAGCTAAAAGCCGTCATTCAAAAGGAAGGTTTTCGAATTGACTGGTATCACACCACTCACGGCCAGTGGCAGCTGTTCGCTCAGGATAGACAGACCCAAGCGTATAACTTCAATGGCGAATTAGGCCAAGAACTCAAGCACTACCTGAAAAGAGATATTCAGGAGCAGTATTACGGTTTGGGTGAGCGAACCGGGCACCTAAACCATCATCACCGCCGCTATCGTAATATTACGATTGATGCGATGGGTTATGATGCCGAACATTCGGATCCGCTGTATAAACACATTCCTTTTTATATTACCCGCAAGCCGGAACAAGCGTTCTCCTACGGTCTTTTCTATGACAACTTAGCGCCTGGCTACTTTGATATGGGCCGTGAGCTTGATAACTATCATGGCCTTTATCGTTACTTTGAAGCCGAATCCGGTGACCTGGATTACTACATGATCGCCGGCCCTCATATACGCGATGTAGTGACCAGTTATACCTGGATGACGGGTAATACGGCCCTGCCACCCAAATGGAGCATCGGTTACTCCGGCTCAACCATGAGCTACACCGATGCTCCCAATGCACAAGAGCAGGTGTGGGAGTTTATTGAGCAGTGTGAAAAGCACGATATTCTCTGCGATTCATTTCAGCTCTCATCGGGTTATACCTCCATCGATGGCAAACGCTACGTCTTCAACTGGAATACGCAGAAATTTCCCGATGCTAAAAAGCTCTCGGCAGACTTCAAGCGCAAAGGTATCCGCCTTGCCGCCAATATAAAACCGGCGCTTCTCACGGACCATCCGCAGTACGCAAAACTGGAGTCGCTTGGCTATTTTCTAAAAGATGAAAGCGGTAATACAGAGCTTGCGCAGTTCTGGGATGGTGGGGGCGCACATGTCGACTTCACCAATGAGGGCGCCTATGCCTGGTGGAAAGAGGAAGTAACCCGGCAGTTGCTTGAGTATGGTATCGAGACGACCTGGAACGACAACAACGAGTATGAGATTTGGAGTAAAGGCACTCAAGCAGACGGCTTCGGCACTCGCCTTCCCTTTACACGCATTCGTGCGCTCTTCCCACTATTAATGATGAAGGCCTCTTTCGAAGCACAAACAACCTACGCTTCTGAAAAACGTCCTTTCCTCATTTCGCGCTCGGGCGCACCAGGCATGCATCGTTACGTGCAAACCTGGACCGGTGACAATCGCACCGAATGGAAAACCATCAAGTTTAATAACAAGACAGGTATTGGCTTGAGCCTTTCGGGCGTTTATAACTTCGGCCACGATGTAGGAGGCTTTGCTGGCCCTAAACCGGATTCAGAGCTTTTTATCCGCTGGGTGCAAAATGGCATCTTCCACCCTCGTTTTACCATTCACTCCTGGAACGAAGACGCAACGGTCAACGAGCCGTGGATGTATGACGAGTCCGTCGCCCCTATTCGTGAGCTGATAAAGCTACGCTCACGACTAACGCCCTATTGGTATAGCGCGTTTTACAAGGCCCATGTACATCACGAACCAATCCTCAAACCCACCTTCTTCGATTTTGAAGAGGACACGCGCACCTGGCTTGAGAACGACGACTTTTTAGTGGGCGAATCGTTGCTCGTTGCAAGCGTTGTTGAGCCCGGCGTCTCGACTCGTGATGTCTACGCGCCTGAACACCCAGGTGGCTGGTTCGATTTTTATACGGGCAGGTTCATCGCAGGCGGCACACAAGCCACGCTCGACGCACCTCATCATCAAACACCTCTTCTCGTTAAAGCGGGCGCCATTATCCCCACCAACGAGGCTTCACGCACATTTGCCAATAAAGATGAGGACCAGCGCGGCTTTTTACTGTTCCCGCCGCGGGGAGCAAATGGCATATCTCGGTACACCCATTATGAGGATGACGGCGAAACGAGCCATTGGCGCACCGCTCATGCCTTGGTAGAACTTCAAATGCATACTAGCGAGGATGCGATCCATGTAACGACAGACGTCATTTCTAATGGCTATCGCCTCCCCTACGAATCAGCGATCTTCATACTGGCTACCGGCGACACCCGCACGCTGTACATAAACGGTGAAGAGAAGCCGAAAAGCAACGAAGTCACTGCCTCCCTATAGCAGGAGTTAAACGCTGGGATAAGAAGCAGGCTCTAAGAGAGTAAGTGCTCTTGAAAA